>DXVY01000080.1:0-6426 GCA_019417145.1 Clostridiales bacterium | reverse complement strand
GTCCTGCCCTGCATAAGGTTATCCATTCCCTTTTGCACAATGCTCTCGGTGCGGGTATCGATGCTGGAGGTGGCCTCGTCCAGGATCAACACCGGCGGATTGGCCACCGCAGCCCGCGCAATAGCCAACAGCTGACGCTGACCCTGGGACAGCTCCTCCCCGTCCGCGCTGAGATGGGTCTGATAGCCGTCGGGCAACCGCTGGATAAACTGGTCGGCATAGGCCAGCCGCGCTGCCTCATAGACCTCCTCATCCGTAGCATCCAGCTTACCGTAGCGGATATTCTCCATTATGGTGCCGGTGAACAGATGGGTATCCTGCAACACAATGCCCAGAGAACGACGTAGATCCGCCTTCTTTATCTTATTGATATTGATGCCGTCGTAGCGGATCTTTCCGTCCTGCACGTCATAGAATCGGTTGATCAAATTGGTAATGGTCGTCTTGCCGGCGCCGGTAGAGCCCACGAAGGCCAGCTTCTGTCCCGGCTTGGCGTACAGCGTCAAATCATGGAGCACCATTTTATCCTCCGTATAACCGAAGGACATGTCAAAAAATCGGACGTCTCCCTTGAGCTCGGTATAGGTGACATCCCCCTCCGCCTGATGAGGGTGCTTCCAGGCCCACATGCCGGTCCGCTCCGCGCACTCCACAAGATTCCCGTCCGCATCCTTTTTGGCGTTGACCAGGGTCACATATCCGTCGTCTACCTCCGGCTCCTCGTCGATCATCTTGAAAATTCGCTCCGCGCCGGCCAGAGCCATTATGATGGAGTTGAACTGCTGGGCCACCTGCATAAAGGGCTGGGCAAAGCTCTTGGTAAACTGGAGGTAGGAGACGATGGTGCCGATGGTCACCCCGCCCACACCGGTGATCAGCAGGATGCCGCCCAGGACGGCGGTCAGCACAAATTGCACGTTGCCTATATTGCCCATAACCGGGCCCATAATGCTGGCAAAGGTATGGGCCTTGGAGGAGCTGACATACAGCCTTTCATTGAGCGCGTCAAATTCCTCCTCGGATTTTCTCTCGTGATTAAAAACTTTGATCACCCGCTGGCCGTTCATCCGCTCCTCCACAAAGCCGGTCACGTCGGCCAGGTCCAGCTGCTGCCGAATAAAATATTTTCCGCTGTTTCCACCCAGCTTCCGGGCGACCAGAAACATCACGAAAATAATCACCACGGCCAAAACGGTCAGCAGCGGGCTGAGAACCAGCATGGAAATAAAGGTTACAATGATGGTGAAGAGGGACATCATAACCTGGGGAATGGACTGGTTGATCATTTGCCGCAGCGTATCGGTGTCGTTGGTGTACAAGCTCATGATCGAACCGTTGGTGTTCTGATCAAAATACCGGATGGGCAGGGTCTGCATATGCTCGAACATTTCGTCGCGCACCCGCTTGAGCACGCCCTGGCCTATCTTGACCATTAGACGGCTGTACAGGAAAGAGGCGACCACGCCCAGCAGGAAAATGCCGGCCAGCAGAAGCAGCGCCCTGTAAAGGCCGGAAAAGTTAGGATTCGCCTGGCCTATCAGCGGCATAATAAAGTCATCCAGCAGGAACTTCATGGACAGGGAGACCGAAATGGTGGCCACAGAGCAGATCAATATACATACAAATACGATGATAAACTCCGCTTTATAGGTCCCCGTGACGTACCGCAGCAGCCGCTTGGCCGTTCCAAGGGTTTCCTTGGTAATCCTTTTCTGCTTTTTTTCCATTCTATTCCGCCCTCCCTTTCACCTGGGACTCGTATACCTCCCGATAGATCTGGTTGGTCCGCAGCAGCTCCTCCGAGGTGCCGATGCCGTTGATTTCGCCGTTGTCGATGACGATGATCTGATCGGCGTCCTCGATGGAGGAGACGCGCTGGGAGATGATAATTTTGGTGGTATCGGGTATTTCCTCCCGGAAGGCCTTGCGGATCAGCGCGTCGGTCTTGGTATCCACCGCGCTGGTGGAATCGTCCAGGATCAGGATCTTGGGCTTTTTCAATAGGGCGCGGGCGATACAAAGCCGCTGCCGCTGTCCGCCCGAAACGTTGTTGCCCCCCTGCACGATCATGGTATTATAGCCCTGCGGAAATTCCCTGACAAAGCCGTCGGCCTGCGCCAGTTTGCATACCCGCTGGACCTCTTCATCGCTGGCGTTTTGATCGCCCCAGCGGATATTGTCATAGATGCTGCCGGTGAAGAGCACATTTTTCTGTAGCACCATGGCCACCTGATCCCGCAGCGCCTCCAGATCGTACTCCCGCACGTCTATATTCCCCACCTTGACGGCGCCGCCGGTCACATCATAAAGTCGCGGGATCAATTGCACCAAAGACGATTTGGAGCTGCCGGTGCCCCCGAAGATGCCGATCATCTGCCCGGACTTGATATGCAGATTCACATTCTTGAGAACCAGCTTGCCGTCCTCGCCGGCATAGCTGAAATTCACGTTTTCAAAATCGATATCCCCGTTGGGCACCTCCTTGGCGGCGCCCTCCTTGTTCTGCATTTCGGGGACCTCCTGCAAAACCTCGGTGATCCGGTCGGTGGATGCCTCTGCGATCATGATCATGACGAAAACAAAGGTGACCATCATGAGCGAGGACAAGATCTGCATGGCGTACACCAGCACGCTGGTCAGCTCGCCCGGCTCCATGCCCCCGGCAACAATGGCCTGGCCGCCGATCAGCACCATGATCAGGATGACCGTATACATGGTGAGCATCATAAGGGGATTGTTAAAGGCGACAATTTTCTCCGCCTTGGTGAACAGATCAAAAACCGTCTTGGAAATGCGATGGAACTTCTGAATCTCATGCTCCTCGCGCACATAGGCCTTGACCACCCGGGCGGCGTTCACATTTTCCTGTACCGAATTGTTGAGTACGTCATATTCGTCAAATACCCGAACAAAATACTTGTGCGCTCGCTTGGCGATGAACAACAGCAAAAAGCCTAGAATGGGCACCGCCGCCAAAAACAAAAGGGCGATTTCCATGTTGATGGTCAGGGTCATGATCCAGGACAACACCATCATGATGGGCGCACGCGCCATGAGGCGGATGGTCATCATATAGGCCATCTGCACGTTGGTGATATCGGTGGTCATTCTCGTCACCAGGCTGGGGGTAGAAAAGCGGTCGATATTTTTAAAGGAAAATTGCTGGACCCTATAAAATATATCGTGCCGCAGGTTCTTGGCATAGCCCGCCCCGGCCTCGGCCGCAAACTTGCCGGCCAATGCGCCGAACACCAGCGCCAAAATGGCCAAAAGCGCCAGCACCAGTCCAATCTCGATTACATAGGTGAGATTGTTCCCCTGGATACCCACGTCGATGATCTTGGCCATTTGGAAGGGTATCAGCACCTCCATTAGCACCTCCAGCATTACGAACAGCGGCGCTAATATGGACTGTTTTCTATATTCTCTTATGGACTTAAACAGCAGCCTGTTCATACCTTTCTCCTTTCATCTCTCATTCGCTCTTTCTTTTCATTGGCCTCCGTGATATTTTCATACATCTGCCGCAAATATCGCCGCAAATCCTCCTGCTCCTTTTCGGACAAGCCCTTTACCAACTGCCTTTCCAGCCGTTCCCTGCTCTGGATCACCTTCTTTACAAAGCTGTCCTCCTGTCCCGTCAGGGTAACCATTCGCATACGCTTATCCTTTGGGCTGGTGGATACCTGGATAAAGCCCTTTTCCCGCATGAGGCGCAGGATATTCACCGTAGTGGGATGGGATATGCGCATATAATCCTGGATATCCTTTTGGCTGGACTCCTCCTTTCCCTCCCGCTGCTTGAGAAAATGCAGAATCTTCATCTGCTGCATGGTCAGATTGTACGCCTTGTAATCCCGATTGACCCTCTGGCTGATGGTTTCGCTCAAGATCTTTATCATAAAGCCTATATTTTGCGGCTCCATCCCTTCACCAGCCCTTCAATACGTAGCATGCTACATAAATTTACGCGGCACGTCTGATATTATAAGAGCATTTTTTTTTGCTGTCAATAGGGCTTTGGCAATCTTTTCGCACATTTTTCCCATCCTTCTTTTCCCGCGGATACACGGGAAAAAACCATCCGATACTTTCCCCTCTCCGGGCTCTGCCTTTGGATATTTTGCCGTCTCCCCATGATCGGCGCGCCCTTAACCGGAAGGGAGCCAAAGGAAAACAGCCCCCGCCATGGGGGCTGTTTATGCCGCTGTGCCAATCTATCCGATTCACCCCAGCCAGGAGGAATCCCGCTCCATTTTGCCGGGTCGGCCCATGAGATGGGCTATGGCCTCCCGCGCCGAGCAGCCTTCATACAGCACATGATAGCACTGCTCGGTAATGGGCATTTCCACCCCCTGCCGGCCGGCCAGCTCCCAGGCGGTTTTAACCGCGTGATATCCTTCCACGGTGCCCACCTGGGCCAGGGCGTCGGCCGGGGCCGCCCCTTCGCCCACCAGGATACCGAAGCGGCGGTTTCTGGAATGCATAGAGGTGCAGGTAACCACCAGGTCCCCTATGCCGGCAAGGCCGGCAAAGGTATTCTCCCGAGCCCCCAGGGACACCCCCAAACGGGCGATCTCGGTCAACCCCCTGGTCATCAGGGCGGCCTTGGTATTGTCCCCCAGGCCCAACCCGTCGCAGATGCCGGCCGCCAAGGCGATGATGTTCTTAAGCGCTCCCCCCAGCTCCACGCCCACCACATCCTCGTGGGTATAAATGCGGAAGGTCCGGCTCATGAGCGCCTCCTGCACAGTCTGGGCGGCCGTCTTATCCGACGAAGCCACCACCACCGACGTGGGTACGCCCCGGGCCACCTCCTCGGCGTGGGAGGGGCCGGACAAAACGGCGATTCTTGCCCCGGGCATCTCCTCCGCCAGCACCTGGCTCATGCGCAGGTAGGTGCCCGACTCCATGCCCTTGGAAACATTGACCAGGATACCCGGGTCCTCTATTTCCTTCAGCCGCCGGGCGGTCTGGCGCATGGCCTGGGAGGGCACGGCCAGTATGGTGATCAAAGAGCCGGAGGCGGCGGCTATTTGGGTGGTAACGTGGATATCGGCCGGTATCTCCACCCCGGGCAGAAGCCTTTCCTGCCGGCGGCAGGAAAGGATATGGTTCGCCTCTTCCTCAAAGGGGGTCCAGAGGGTTGCGGCGTGCCCCTTACTGCGGGCGGCCATGGCCAGGGCCGTACCCCAGCCGCCGGCCCCCAAAACCGTGATCTTGGCCATAACTGACACCTCTATTTCTTGGACGTAATGGGCTTCTCCTGGCCCTTTAAAAGCCGCACAATATTGCTCCGATGCTTGACGATGATCAGCAGACCAAAAAGCAGCGCCAGAACGGTCACCGTCCAGCGGTTGGCAAGCTGTCCCTGCAGCCCGCCCAAGGGATAGAGAAAATAGGTGCTGAAGGGCAGGGATGCGGCGGCCAGCAGAGAGCCGGCCGACACGATCTTGGTTATGAGAAACAGAGCCAGAAAAAGCGCCAGGGCGATCAGCAGCACCCGCCAATCCAGAATCAGCCACACGCCCACGGCCGTGGCCACGCCCTTGCCGCCTCTGAAGCCGAAAAAGACGGGAAAAATATGCCCCAGCATACAGCATATACCGCAGAAAAAGGCCCCGTAAATGGGCAACAGCCATTCATATCCCAGGGTCTCGTACAGTCCCAGGTTCTCGTACAGATAGGGAAAAATGAGAAAGCGGCCGATGCTCACGGCAGCAACCCCCTTGCAGATATCCCCCACCAGGGTCAGGATGCCGGGCAGCTTGCCGGCAGTGCGCACCACGTTGGTCATGCCTGCGTTGCCGCTTCCAAAATCCCGCACGTCCTTTTTCGTAAAGAGCTTGGACAGTATAATGGCAAAATTGATACTGCCCAACAGATAGCTCGCCACGCCGGCCAGCAAGATAAGCAGAATGGCTACGATCATCCTCAAATCACTCCCGCACAATTCATTCAGCGTTCAAACCCACCGGTCGGGGGCAACCCCTTCGGTCGGCAGTCATGGGTCATCCATGGATTCCCCCAAAGCCCCCTTACACGCCGCTCAGTCGTTCCGGAGAGAAAGGCCTTTGCACGACGCAACCAAACGGCGCCGGACACGCCGGGCGCGCTGGATGCCCATGCGCGGGGAAATCACCTTTTCCCCTCGCCCCGCTCCCGAATGATAAATCGGACCGGCGTCCCCTCCAGGCCGAAGGTAGAACGGATCTGGTTTTCCAGATATCTTTGATAGGAGAAGTGGAACAGGTCGGCCCGGTTACAGAAGCAGACAAAGGTGGGCGGCCGGGTGGATGCCTGGGTCATATAATAGATTTTCAGCCGCTTGCCCTTGTCGCTGGGCGGCTGCACACGGGCGGTGGCGTCGGCCAGGAGATCGTTGAGCATGCCGGTGGAAATGCGCATGGTGTTTTGGTCGTATAC
>DXVY01000008.1:19433-22639 GCA_019417145.1 Clostridiales bacterium | reverse complement strand
GTGATATACATAAAAAACCCTCCCCGGTCTCCGTTGAAGCACCTTTCCCGGCGGCCTGTTACTATACGTATGCGGGTTAGGAGGCGGTTAGTACCCTTTGCCTTTCCCGGACAGACCGGTTCTATTTGCCGAAAGGCGCGCAATACAATTAGGCAGAGACTTTTGAAGGGGTGGTGCCGGTGATACTGGAGACAAGGCCGTACGCGGGACGGGGGCTGGATTCCGGCCAGGTAGAGCGTTCCCGCCGGGAGCACGGCTCCAATAGCCTGACCAAGCGCAGGAAGAACGGCTTCTGGAAGCAGTTCCTGCAAAGCTTTGGCGATCCCATCATCAAGATCCTCCTGGCCGCCCTGGCCATCAATATACTTTTTCTCTTTCGCAATGCCGACTGGTTCGAGACGGCCGGCATCGCGGCGGCCGTTTTTCTGGCGACCTTTGTATCCACCCTGTCGGAATACGGCAGCGAGTCGGCCTTTGAGAAACTACAGGCCGACGCGGCCAATATCGCCTGCCGTGTCCGCCGGGACGGCAAGGTTGTGGAGGTGCCGGCCGACGATATCGTCGTGGGCGACCTTGTGCTCCTACAGGCGGGCGAGCGGGTCCCCGCCGACGGGATCCTAGTGGAGGGTAGCCTGCATGTGGACCAATCCGCCCTTAACGGCGAAAGCAAAGAGGCCGAAAAGATCCCCGGACAGGGCGCTCGAACCGATGATTTCCTATCCAAAAGCGGCTTGTTCCGGGGAAGCGTGGTCTGCTCCGGCAACGGCCTGCTTCTGGTGCAAAGCGTGGGAGACGGCACCTTTTACGGACGCATGGCGGTGGAGGTGCAGGAGGAAACCAGGGAAAGCCCTCTGAAGGTGCGGTTAGGGCATTTGGCCAAAATATTGAGCCGCATCGGATACGGCTGCGCCGTCGCCGTCTTTTTCGCGGATTTCTTCCACGCCGTTTATATTGACAACGGCATGACCCTTGCGGGCATGTTGGCCGAATGCACCCAGCCGGCCGCCCTCTTCTCCCATCTCCTCCACGCCGCCACGCTGGCCATTACGGTGGTGGTGGTGGCCGTGCCCGAGGGCCTTCCCATGATGATCACGGTGGTTCTCTCCTCCAATATGCGGCGGATGCTCAAGGATCATGTGCTGGTGCGAAAGCTGGTGGGAATTGAGACCTCCGGCAGCCTGAATATTCTTTTCACCGACAAAACCGGCACCCTGACCAAGGGGAGGCTGGAGGTAAAAACCTTTATCGACGGCAACGGCCGGGCCTATTCCTCCCCCGCCGAACTGTATAAACAGGAGGGGCTGTGGGAACTTGTTCGCCTTTCCTGCATCCATAACAGCGGCAGCACCTATACAGGCAAAAAGGCGGTGGGCGGCAACGCCACCGACCGGGCGCTGCTGGAATATGCGATAAAGGGGCCTGCCTCTAGGGGATACAGCAAAGCGGCGACCATTCCCTTCGACAGCGCACGAAAATTTTCCGCCGCCCTTGTAACCGGTCCACAAAGGCTGTGGCTTGTTAAGGGCGCGCCGGAAAAGCTCCTGCCCCAATGCACCGGCTATTACGACCAGCAGGGCCGCGTCCTTCCCCTTTCCAATCGGGCGCAGATACAACGCCGGCTCCATGAGCTGACCGGCGCGGCCGTGCGCACGCTGGCCCTGGCCGTCTCTCCCAAGCCCGTTACCGACGCCGGCGACTTTTCCGATCTGATCCTTGTAGGCCTTGCAGGCATCCGGGACGAGATCCGGCCCGAGGCGCGGGCGGCCATTCGGCAGGTACGGGAGGCCGGTGTGCAGGTGGTCATGATCACCGGTGACAACCGGGATACCGCGGCGGCCATCGCCCGGGAGACCGGCCTGATCACCGGCCGGGAGGACCGGCAGGCCGTCTATACCAGCGCCGAGCTGGCCGCTTTAAGCGACCGAGAGGTCAAGGAAAGGCTGCCGTATATGCGGGTGGTCGCCCGCGCTCTTCCCAGCGATAAAAGCCGGCTGGTCCGCCTGGCGCAGGAGCTGGGGCTGGTGGCCGGCATGACCGGCGACGGTATCAACGACGCGCCGGCGCTAAAAAAATCCGACGTGGGCTTTGCCATGGGAAGCGGCACGGAAATTGCCAAGGAAGCGGGAGACATCGTTATCCTGAACGATAATTTCGCCTCTATCGCCAAGGCCATCCTATATGGCCGGACCATATTCAAAAGCATCCGGAAATTTATCATCTTCCAGCTCACCATGAACCTATGCGCCGTTGGCGTTTCCATCATCGGCCCCTTCATAGGCGTGGACACGCCGGTAACCGTGATGCAAATGCTCTGGATCAATATCATTATGGACACACTGGCCGGTCTGGCCTTCGCCGGGGAGCCGCCCTTGGCCGATTATATGAAGGAGCCGCCCAAGAAAAGGGATGAGCCCATTATCAATCGCTATATGTTCCATCAAATCGGCTGTACAGGCGTATTTACAGTGGCCCTGTGCCTCGCCTTCTTAAAGCTGCCTCTTTTCAATCATATGTTCGCCTATGAGCGGCAGCCCATCTATTTCATGAGCGCCTTTTTTGCACTGTTTATCTTTGCCGGCATCTTCAACAGCTTTAACGCCCGAACCCATAGGCTGAACCTGCTGGCCCATCTGCACAAGAACAAGGCCTTCATTCTGATTATGGGGGCGGTATCGGTCATACAGATCTTTATCATTTACTGCGGCGGCCCCCTCTTTCGGGCCTACCCTTTGCGCTTTTCCGATTTGCTGACCGTAATCCTGCTGGCCGCGCTGGTCATCCCCGTGGATTTTATCCGCAAGCTGATCCTGCACGCCTTCCATCACAAGGGAAGCATTTAGGCACAAGAAAGGGCCGGCGGGCAAATACGCCGCCGGCCCTTTTCGCGTCAGGTACGCCCCAGATTCTTCCGCCTTCTCCATTTGAGCAAAAAGGCGGAATTGAGAATGACCAGCACCGAGCCTGCGTTATGTACCAGCGCGCCCACCACCGGATTCAGCACGCCCGTTATAGCCAGAATAATGGCCAGGAAATTGAGTCCCATGGAAAAGGAGAGGTTGCACCGGATGGTTAGCATCATGCGCCTGGAAAGGGCCAGAAGATGGGGTAGGCTTTTGACCTCGTCGTCTGCCAAAACAATATCGGCCGCGTCGACGGCGATATCGCTGCCCACACCGCCCATGGCCACGCCCACCTGCGCCTTTTTC
>DXVY01000008.1:7940-19423 GCA_019417145.1 Clostridiales bacterium | reverse complement strand
GCCTTTTTCAGCGCCGGCGCGTCGTTGATGCCGTCGCCAATCATACATACCGGCTGCTTATTCTTTTGATAAGCATCGATCCAGTTCAGCTTATCCTCCGGCAGACAATCGGCATGGACCTCCCGTATATGCAGCTGTCGGGAGATGGCCTGCGCCGTGTTTTCATGGTCTCCAGTCAAAAGCACGGGCTGCACGCCCAGGGCGGCCAGCGCGTCAACTGTTTGGCAACTTTCGGGGCGCAGGGTATCCGATAGGACCAGAAATCCCGCGAAGTTCCGGTCGACGGCCACATAAAACACCATACAGCCCTGGTCCAGGTAATTGTCCGCCTCTTGCAGGGCCTGCTCCGGAAGCGGGATCCGTTCCTGCTTAAACATGTCGCGTTTACCCGCTATAATCTCTCTGCCCTCTACCCGTGCGCACACGCCCCTTCCGGCTTCCATATGAAACGCCTCCGCCTGTAGGAGCGGCGCGCCGGTCGTCTCCCTATAGCCCTGGACCACTGCCTTGCCCAGCGGATGCTCGGAAAACTGCTCGGCCGCCGCGGTATAGGCGTAAAGCTGATCCTCCGGAAAATTGGCCGAACAGCTTTTTACATCGATGACCCGAGGCTTGCCATAGGTCAGCGTCCCGGTTTTGTCAAAGGCGATTTTGGACACGCTGGCCAGCCGTTCCAGGGCATCCCCCTGCCGTACCAGAAAGCCGTGCTTGGTAGCGTTACCAATAGCCGCCATAATGGCGGTAGGCGTTGCCAACACCAGGGCGCAGGGACAAAATACCACCAGTATAGTCACCGCGCGGATAACCTGGCCGGTTATCAGCCAGGTCAATACCGCTGCCGACAGGGCGATGATCACGATCCAGGTAGCCCAACGGTCGGCTATGCCCACAATCTTGGCCTTGCCTGCGTCCGCCGACTGCACCAGACGGATCATGCGCTGGATGGAGCTGTCCTCCCCCACCTTGGCGGCCCGCATGTCAAAGGAGCCGAACTGATTGACCGTTCCGCTGGAAACCTCGTCTCCCGGCCCTTTGTCCACCGGCAGGGACTCGCCGGTCATGACCGCCTGGTTTACGGAGGTCTGCCCGGACAGGATAACCCCGTCAACGGGAATGGTTTCGCCGGGCAAAACGCGCAGCCGTTCTCCCACCCTGACCTCTTGTACCGGCACGATCCTTTCTCTTTCCCCTTCCATGACCCGCGCCTTTTGAGGGGTCAGCCGGACCAGCTTTTCGATACCGGCCCGGGCCTTAGATACGGTCAGGTCCTCCAAAAGTGCCCCCAGCTGCATGATGAAGGCCACCTCGCCGGCGGCAAAATCCTCCCCGATGATCACCGCGGCGACCAATGCAATGGAAACCAGTACGTCCGCCTTGATATCAAAGGCCGTTACAAGTCCGATAATCGCTTCCAGAATAATGGGGACGCCGCACAATATGATAGCGACCCACGCCGCGTCAACGGGCAGATGAAATGCATCGAATATGCTGATCAGTAACGCCACCCCGGAAATACCCAGCAGCATAATCTCCTTTTTCACGCCGCCCCACGCCAAAAGTCCTTCCAGTTTCTGTATGTATGCTTTCATATGTTCCCTCCTGACCGGCTCGTTATACCCATAGGGGTATATGTACAATATACCCCTATGGGTATAATTTGTCAAGAGAAAGCGCCCTGCGTTTTTAATGTTTACACCCTTTGGACACAGTGCAGCTTGATCCTTACAGGAACGAGGCTGAACAATATATAGATGCCGATATGAGCGCGGGCGACAAAGGAAAACGCACCCCACAAAGGCGGGGGTGCGCGTCCTGGGAGCGGCAGCTTGCCGCTGAGATGGGCTTACAGAATAGATACCGGTTTAAGCGCGGGCGATAAAGGAAAACGCACCCCACAAAGGCGGGGTGCGCGTCCTGGGAGCGGCAGCTTGCCGCTGAGATGGGCTTACAAAATAGATACCGGTTTAAGCGCGGGCGAAAAAGAAAAACGCACCCCACAAAGGCGGGGGTGCGCGTCCTGGGAGCGGCAGCTTGCCGCTGGTGCCGCTGACGAGACTTGAACTCGTACGATGTTGCCATCGAGGGATTTTAAGTCCCTTGTGTCTGCCGATTCCACCACAGCGGCGTAGGTTTTATTATACAGAAATGCTCCCGCTCTGTCAAGTGCGGACAGGGCGGGAGCGGATATGCCATACTACGACCTATTGGCTTTCTCGCGCCAGCGTCTGCGTAGCAGAAGAAGGATGCAGACGGCCAGGCTGCCGACAGATACGGCAATTCCCAGGTACAGGCCGGGCACTGTATACCGCAGGGATATCTGGTTTTCTCCCTGGTCCAGGGGCAGGGACATCATACACCCACCAATGCTGTCGGTCTGAACCGTCCGACCGTTGACCATGACCTTCCAGCCGTCGTCCACAGGCACAGACAAGTAGAGCCTTTGTCCCTCACGCGCCGTAACCGTACAGGATACATTCCCGTTTTCCAAGATCAAATTTTCCGCCGCCCGGGCGGTCAGTTCGGCCGAAACCTCCTCCAAAAGGGCCAGGTCCAGATAATAAAAAGCTTCCTCTGTAATGCCGTCCGCGGCGTTTTCCGCCTCCAGCCTTACGGTGGTTACATGCTCCCCTTCCCCAGGAGCAGGGATATAGAACACCCGTGGCGACTTCCACATGGCGTAGCCGGTGAGAAGTTCTCCGTCGGCATAAACCATAGCATCCAAGGATCGGTCCGTATCGATATAACCGTATACGGCGATTTCCCCCTCGGGCAGAGAGAGCTCATATTCCACGCCGTCCGCATCCGCCCGCCTAATCGGTTGGATAGAACGGAAGAGCTCCACCTTTCGGCCAAGCAGATAACTATACAGTCCATTTTGATATACAAAAGGATTATCCTCTTCCTCATCCAGAGCTCTTCCGTCCGGCGTATAGGTAAAGGCCATGGGCAGGCAGTAGGGATTTTTATAAACATACTTGCCGTTAAAGCACCCCAGGCTGTCTATTCTTTCCAGCCCCTGTACAGGATAAGCGGACAGCACATACCTGACCCCCAACAAGCTGTCGGCGGGCAGGATGGATGTATTGACAATATTCATGGTATTGAGATTTTCACAGCGATACCCCAGTCGAGCCAGAAACTCCCGCTGATTGTTGTCCGACACCGATGTATAGCCCGATATGGAAGGATAGTTAAAGGCAAAGGCTTCGTTGTAGTTGGCGGTCAGGTTGGTGCCCTCGTTCATGATGCGGGTAGAGGTCTGGTTGACGCGGTAAAAGTCGTGGTCATATGCCTGTAAAGCGTCGATCTGCTTTTCCTGCTGCTCTACATAATCCACGTAAGCCGCCTGATCGGCCGTACCGTACACGCGCAGGACCAGACAGGCGTTGACGGCCGATTCCACGCAGACCACCCCCGCCAGTACCACAGCGGCCAGTTTGACATACCTTCCCTTTCGCCTGCACCAGCCCAAAAAACCTACGCCGGCGGCGACGCATATGCAGAGCAGAACCGTAAAATAGGTGGCTTTCAGAGAATAGACCGAATGCACATAGTCCAAAACCAAAAGCGCAGCGGCAAATCCGGCCGCGCCTTTACCCAACAGGCCGTAATTCCTTTTTTCCTCCGGCAGAGCCTGGAAAAACCAGGCGGCCACTACCAGCAGCATCATAACGCCTACATAAGAATACCGATACCAATAGCTGGCTACGGTCTTCAGGAGGGAAAAGACAAAGACAAACGGCTGCCAGTAAAAGAGCAGCAGGGTGACCGCCAAGGCGGCGCCGGTGATAATTTTCACCCGCCGTGGAATCTGCCGCGCAAAGAAAAAGCCGATGCACCCCAACAGAATCAGGCTGCCGCAGAACAGCGAAACGCTCCCCTTGGACTCCAGAGCGCCTACGGTATAATTTTGCACGGCTGAAAAGACATTGCCGATAAAATCCAGGGATAGGATTTTCGTATCCGCCCCCGCCCGTCCGTTTCCCAAGGCCAGCAAGGTGGGAAAAAACAGGCACATACTGCATCCCAACCCCAACAGCATGGAATACCCATACCGCCAGACGCGCAATAGGGTCTGTTTCCCATTGCGCAGGGGCGCGGACTCGCACAGCAGCAGCTCATAGAGAAAATAAAGGGCGGAGAAAAGGCAGTTGATGCCTGCGCTATACCAGTTGAAAAGCAGAGAACAGGCCACCGATGCGATCAGCAGGGCCCTTTTATTCTCGCGCAGCAGCCGATAAACCCCTAACAGGATCAGGGGCAGCATGTACACCCCGTCCAGCCACATGACATTGCTGTTCTGCGCCAGATTATACTGCATAAGGGCGTAGCCCAGGGATAGCAGCAGAATATAATACCGATGCAGGCCGGCAAAGCGGCCGCGCAAAAACACCGCCGCCGTCAAGCCGCACAGGCCGATTTTCAGGGTGACCAACAGGGTGAAAAAGAGATGGAGCTGGCTTTTAGGGAAAAACACCACCAGCAGGCTTAAGGGGCTGGTTAAATAGTAGGAAAGCAGGCCGATGGTATTGCCGCCAAGGGTTTTGGAAAAGGAATAAAAGGCGCTGTTGTCCCCGGCGAGCACATCCTTTAAATAGGCGTAAAAATCCAGATACTGAATATTGGCGTCCACGACAGCCAAGCTTTTGTTGCCGAAAGGCGTTATGCCCATAACAGCCAGCACGCCCGCAAACAGAAGGCATGACAAGATAAAGGCGGCGGCATAAAGGGGCCAGGCGCTCTTTGCCTTGCGCACACCGACTACTTTTTGCATGTATTTTTAACCTCCACGTTGGTTTCGCGGACGATATAGACCGGCCGCCGTTTGGTCTCCAAATAGGTTTTGGAAAGATACTGTCCCAAAATCCCCACGCAGAAAAGCTGTATGCCCGAAATAAAGCAGATGATACAGACCAACGACGGATACCCCGCCACCGGATCACCCCAGATCAGCGTTTTTAAAATGACCACCACAATGAGGACGAGCGCCACGAGAAAGAGCAGCAGCCCGATCAGCGAGGCGATAACCAGCGGGGCGGTGGAAAAGGCGATGATGCCGTCCAGGGCATAAATTAAAAGGCTCCAAAAGGACCACTTGGTCTGGCCGGCGGCGCGTTCCACATTCTCATAAGACAGCCACTTGGTCTTGAAGCCAACCCAGCCGAATATGCCCTTGGAAAAGCGATTGTATTCGCTGAGGGACAGGATAGCCTCCACCACCTGCCGGGTCATCAGCCGAAAGTCCCGTGCGCCGTCCACAATCTCGGCCTTGGAAATTTTATTGATCAGCTTGTAAAACATCCGGGCAAAGAAGGAGCGGATAGGCGGTTCCCCGGCGCGGGTGCTGCGCTTGGTGGCCACGCAGTCGTATCCCTCCTCCACGATGCTCCGGTACATTTCCGGCAGCAGGGCGGGCGGATCCTGCAGATCCGCATCCATGATCGCCACATAGTCTCCCGTGGCGTTTTCCAGGCCGGCGTAGATGCCGGCCTCCTTGCCGAAGTTCCTGGAAAACGAAATATATTTCACCCGCCGGTCCGTCCGCTGCATTTCCTTCAGGATGGACAGGGTGTTATCCTTGGAGCCGTCGTCCACAAACAAAAATTCAAATTCCAGCTGGTCCATTTGCGCCGCGATCTTCTGAATCTCAGAATAAAAGACGCCCAGTACCGCTTCCTCGTTGTAGCAGGGCACGACCACCGATAATACCTTCATTTCGTTTCCTCTCCCCTCTTGCTGGTGAAGACCAGAAACTTGCTGATAAAGTAATTGCCTACGATTACAATTACCTGGGTGGCCAGCTTACCCAGCAGCTCGTCCCCCTTTAAAACGTTGACCAGCAGAAATACGCCGCCCACCTCTATGACCATAGTGAGCAGACGCGCGCCCACGAATTTTACAAATTCGCCGCAGAGCTGTCCAAAGCTGGCGCATCGGGATTTGAAAACGAATATCTTATTGGTCACATAAGCAAAGAGGATGGAGATAATCACAGAGGTCACGTTGCTGACCGTTACATCCACGGAAAAGCCCTTGCACAGCAGGGTATACACCAAAAAATTTACCAGCGTGGTCAGCACGCCTATAACCACATAGCGAATGGCCTCTCCGTCCTTTAGGAAATCCTTGATTTTTTTTATCACGCCCTCAGCGCCTTTCTGTCACTTTACCGTATATTGACACTTATTATACACCAATCTCTACCAATTGACAATAGGCAGAAGAGGCCGCGGCTCAAAGGAGACCGGCCATACGCATAAATTCCGCCTGGTCTATAATCGCCACGCCCAGGCTCTGCGCCTTGGTCAGCTTGCTGCCGGCCGCCTCTCCGGCCAAAACATAGGAAGTCTTTTTGGACACGCTGGAGGCCACCCTGCCGCCCCGCTCCTCGATCAGCGCGGCGGCCTGGTCTCTGGTGTAATCCGGCAGGGTGCCGGTAAGCACAAAGGTCAGACCGGCAAAGGGCTTGTCCGCCGTCGCCGCCTCCGCCGCCAGCGATGAATCCATGCGCAATCCGGCGTCGGCCAGCCGCCGAATGAGAGCGGCCGATTCCGGCAGGCTGAAAAAGGCCGCGGCATTTTCCGCCATGATGCCGCCAAATCCGTCAATGGACTCCATATCCGCCGCCGTGGCCTGCTGGATGGCCTCCATGTGTCCAAACCGTTGGGCCAGCAGCTTGGCGGCCTTCAGACCGATATGCCGGATCCCCAGGGCAAACAGCAGCCGATACAGATCATTTTCCTTTGATTTATCAATAGCCGCAATGAGATTGGCGGCCGACTTTTCCCCCATTCGCTCTAATTCGGCCACCTGCTCCGCTGTCAGGCGGTACAGATCGTCCGGGCCGGATACCAACCGGCTATCTACCAGCTGGCGGAGCACCGCCGGGCCCAGCCCCTTTATATCCATGGCGTCTTTAGAAGCGAAATGGATCAGATGGCGTAAAAGCTGGGCCGGGCAGGCCGCATTGGTGCAGTAGGTGGCGGCCTCGTCGGCCTCCCGGAATACCCGGGCCCCGCAGGAGGGACAAAAGGCCGGCATCTGATAGGGCTCCGAGCCGGCCGCGTGAACGGTCACCCCTATGACCTGGGGGATGATATCCCCCGCCTTGCTGACCAAAAGGGTGTCTCCGATGCGGATATCCTTTTCCTTAATAAAGTCCTCGTTATGCAGCACCGCCCGGCGGACGGTGGTGCCGGCCAGGTGTACCGGGTCAAAGACGGCGGTGGGGGTCAGTTTGCCGGTGCGCCCCACCTCCACGTCGATTTGGCGCAGCACCGTCTCCTTCTCCTCCGGCGGGTACTTATAGGCAATGGCCCATCGGGGAAACTTGGCCGTGCTGCCCAGCCGCTCCCGCACGGCAAAATCATCCAGCTTGATGACCGCGCCGTCTATATCGAAATCCAACTCCCCCCGCAATTCGCCTATGCGGTCGATCTCCTGTTCCGCCTGCGCAACGGTGCGGCATTCGGTGTAAAAGGGCAGGGTCTTAAATCCCAGCTCCTTGAGAAAGGAAAGGGACTCCAGATGGCCCGACAGGGCAATTCCCTCCACCCGCTGGACGTTGAAGACAAAGATATCCAGTTCCCGTTGGGCGGTTATCTTGGGGTCCTTTTGCCGCAGGGAGCCGGCGGCGGCGTTGCGAGGGTTTTTGGCAGGGGTCTCTCCGTTGAGCTCCTGCCGCTCTACCAGCTTTAAAAAGCTCTTATGTGGCATATAGACCTCGCCCCGTACCTCAATGGTCACAGGCTGCCGCAGGCGCAGAGGCACGGCTCCGACGGTTTTCAGATTGGCGGTGATATTCTCACCCGTGGTCCCGTCCCCCCTGGTGGAGCCCCGCACGAATATCCCCTCCTCATATTCCAGGGAGACCGACAGGCCGTCGATCTTGGGCTCTACCGAGTATACGGGGCCTTCTTCTCCCTCTCCTATGTCCATGCTCTCCCGCACCCGCCGGTCAAAGGCCTCCAGTTCCTCAAAGGAAAAGGCGTCCTGCAGGCTCTCCATGGGCACCGCGTGGGTCACCGGCTCGAACTGCTCCAGAGGCGCGCCGCCTATTCGCTGGGTGGGCGAATCGGGGGTGATAAGAGACGGATAGGCCGCTTCCAGCTCCTCCAGCTCCCGCAGAAGGGCGTCGTAGGCGAAATCGCTGATCTCGGGGTCGTCCTCCACATAGTATTTATAGCTATGATAGTTGAGCTTCTCACGCAGCTCGTCGGCCCGACGGGCCGCCTGCTCTTGGTCTGGTATCCGTTTTTCCATTCTTTGTCTCTCCCATTCGTTTATTGGCTTCCCGCGCCGTAATCAGCGATATTATTGGCCAGCTCCCCGCCGGTCACATGGGTGTAGGCGTCGGGCACCTCGCCCACCAGGATGGTCTCCGCCAGGCAGAAATCGGCGTCCACCTGCACGGTGGAATCAGCGCCGGGCATGAGAATATACACCTCTCCCGTCACCTGCAACATCATTTGGTGCAGGGTCTGATTGATGCCGGCCGACTGAAATTCGCTGGTAATATTGGAATAGATGTAGGGTGAAAACTGCATCTTTATGGACACATCCGGTCCCCGACCCAAAAGAAAGCTCACCCCCGTCAGGGTGCCCACGGGAATTTTCAGCTCCCCTGGGTCCTCTTGGGACAGCTCCTTAACCCGCTGGATAACCGAGGTCTTGAGCTGATCAATGGCCACGGCGTCGGTCTCCACGGCGGCTATAGTCCCGTCGGACAGGGTGACCTGGCGCACCAGGCTGTCATAGGCGGTCGGCTCCTGGCAGAGCACGTCGGCCACCGCACGGTTGACAATATCCGCCGCGTAGATCTTGGCCCGGTTGGCGCCGTAGCTTTGTATGACCGGGCGCAGGCCGGCGTCCAGAAGGAAAAAGCAAACCAACAGCCCCAGCCCCAAAGCCATCAGAAAAACGCCCGCGCGCCGACGGCGCCGTCGCCTGCTGGGCGAACGATACCTGCGATATCCCATAAGCCATACCTCCCACTCCATCATACGGAGCGGTAAGGCGTTTGGTGTGGATTTTTTTCAAATTCCGGGTGATATTTCCCGGTTTTATCGAATTGGCATCACAAAAATAACAATTAACAGAAAATGAAGAATGCTGCCCAGCAGCACAAAAAGATGAAAGACCGCGTGCATATACCGGTGCTTCTTACCCAACCCGTAGAGCACCGCTCCCATGGTGTAGGCGATACCGCCGGCCAGCAGCAGCCACAGTCCGGCCGTTGGCAGACATTCCAAGGTGGGGCCCAGGGCGAAGACGATGCACCACCCCATCCCCAGGTAGCAGATCATGGAGAAGACCCGAAAGCCCTTGAGGTCGATGGCGTTCAAGGTGATCCCCAAAGCAGCCAGCCCCCACACCAAGCCGAAAATAATCCAGGCGCTCACCGGATGGGTCGGTCGCAGGCTGCAGAGGGTTATGGGCGTATAGGTGCCGGCGATAAGCAGATAGATTGAACAGTGATCGATAATCTGGAATACCTTCTTGGCCATTTCCGGCCGCAGACCATGGTATAGACTGGACATGGTATAAAGCAGGATCATGGTTCCGCCATAGATCGCGCCGCTGGCCACGCCCCAGGCGTTTCCGAACAGGGCGGCCACCACCACGCAGAGGGTCAGGGCCGCTATGCCAAAGCCGGCGCCCACAATATGGGACACCATATTAAAGATTTCCTCTCCCTTGGTATAAAAGGGAAGCTTACGATCCCGCAGCTTGGTTCTGGTCATATGCACGCTCCTTGTCAACGCCCGTGCCGTCAAAGGCCGGTATATAGTCCGCACTGCCGCTCTCCCGCCGTTGTACAAATCCGTCCAGTCCCAGCCCCTCCAGATGGGCCAGCACCTTCTCATACTCCCGCCGGGTAATCTTTCGATTGATTTCTCCGTACTGCGCCGCGTCGCCACAGGGGATATACTGGGCCATCAGGCTTACGAGCGCGCCAGGCGTATGCTCCTGTATCCAGGAAAGGATAGCCATGGCGTCGGCCGTGCCCTGTGGCATAAGGAGATGACGGATGATCATGCCTCGCGTCATAAGTTTGACACCGTTTTCCTCCCTGTATGCAGGTTCCCCGGTCTGCCGGTACATTTCCTGCACCGCCGCGCGCGCGTATGCAGGATAGTCGGCCACGCCGCAGTAGCGCGCCGCGCGCGCCGGATTCCAAAACTTGAAATCCGGCAGATAGATATCCACCCATCCCTCCAGCCGACGCAGGGTTTCCACCCGTTCGAAGCCGCCGGTGTTATAAACGATGGGGATGCGGGGCCTATAGAGCTGCAGCGCCTCCAGCACCGCCTGGACATAATGGGTGGGATTGACCAGATTGATATTGTGCGCGCCGGCCGCCTCCAGCTCGGCGAATATGGCGGCCAGCCGCTGGACGGTGACCGGCCTGCCCTGCCCTTCATGGCTGATGCAATAGTTCTGGCAGAAGCAGCACCCCAGGGTGCAGCCGCTGAAAAACACCGCGCCCGATCCCCTGACGCCGCTGATAGGCGGTTCCTCCCAGCCGTGCAGCGCGGCCCGGGCCAGCACCGGGGCGGCCGGCATGCCGCACCATCCGCCCCTGTTGCCCACCGGGTCCCTATACGCGCCGCACTGTCTGGGACACAGCCGACAATTTTCCACCTCGGTGCTCATCTCTTCCCCGCCCCCCAGCCACAAATACATATATCCATTATATATGGAAAACCCGAAAGAAAGCAACCACTAGAAAAGGATTTCCCGGCAAATTTAAAATAGCGGCCAGGGCTATGCCCCGGCCGCCGCAAAGACTATGTGTTCCGATCAGGCAGGTCGCCTCCCCAACGCCTTGGAAAACGACGGGGCCTACCCTTTCGCGGCAGACGTCCGTCCATTCGGTCGATCTGGTCGATCACCACCGGATACAGGAGCACCAGCGCCAGAATATTGGGCAGGATCATCAGGCCGTTGAATATATCGGCCAGGTTCCACACCAGCCCCAGATTGGCTACCGCCCCCACCAGTATGGCCCCGGAGAAGAGCGCCTTATACACATAAGAGGGCCAGCGACGCTCCCCGGTTAGAAATTTGACGGCGGCCTCGCCGTAATAGGCCCAGCCCAGCACGGTGGCAAAGGCGAAAAGGGTCACGGATATGGCTACAAATTTGCCGCCAAAACCTCCCAACACCTCTTCAAAGGCGGCCGTGGTCAGGGAGACGCCGTCCAGTCCCGCGCCGCCGCGGTAGGCGTCCGAGGTCAGGACAACCAGGGCGGTCATGGTGCAGACCACGATGGTATCCAAGAACACCTCCACCACGCCCCACATGCCCTGGGACAGCGGGTCCTTTACATCGGAGGAGGCGTGGGCAATGGGCGCGCTGCCCATGCCCGCCTCATTGGTGAATACCCCCCGGCTGACGCCCGCGCTGACAGCCCTGGCCACCGTAAAGCCGGCCACGCCCCCTGCGGCCTGTTTCAGGCCAAAAGCCGAGGTGAAAATATC
>DXVY01000008.1:0-7930 GCA_019417145.1 Clostridiales bacterium | reverse complement strand
CACCCAAAGGGCAAAGACCAAATAAAAAATCGCCATAAAGGGGACAAAAACGCCGGTAAAATTGGAAATGCGCTTGATGCCCCCACAGACCACCAACATGACCAAGACCAGGATGGCCACCCCCACCGCCAACCGGGGCACGCCAAAGGCGTCTTGGAGGGATTCGGCCACGGAATTCACCTGGGTCATGCTTCCGATTCCAAAGGAGGCCAACACGCAGAAAACCGCGAAAAGGAGGGCCAGAGGTTTAAACCTACGCCCCAGCCCGTCCAGCATGTAGTACATGGGGCCGCCGTAGTGCACCCCCTCCTTATCGGTCCGTCGGTAGGTCACGGCCAGACACACTTCTGCCAGCTTGGTCATCATGCCCGCAAAGCCGGAGATCCACATCCAAAAAATGGCGCCGGGACCGCCGGCCACAATGGCCGTGGCTACGCCGGCAATATTGCCGATGCCGATGGTGCCGCCAAGGGCCGTGGCCATGGCCTTAAAGGCCGACCGGCTCTCCTGCTTATCTCCCCTCTTCAACAGCGCGCCAAAGGTGCTTTTCCAGACCGTGCCAAACCGGCGAAACTGGAAAAAACGGCTGCGAACCGTATACAAAAGTCCCACGAAGCCCAGCATTGCCACCGTGGGCAATCCCCAGAGCGCCTGGGATATCTGTGTTACAATCTCCTCAATCATCTGCATTAACAGCAACACCACCGTTTTAGGGGCCTTGCAGGCATGGGATACCCAGCCCCCTTTCTTGGAATCATCTGATTTAAACTGCGCCGCACCCAAACGGCCTGTACTACAGGTATAAGCGACGCCGGGGTCAAATATGTCTCTTTCTCCCGCCAATTGGGAAACAGACCGCTTGGCACAGGGACAGCGCGGACGCCGTTCAAAGGAGAGCAGCCGTGTCCGGGCTCCGTGTGGTCCCAAACGGCGGCAAGCCCTCGATCGCAAACCGCGCAGCGCTGGGGCTGCTGTGTTTTTGTCCGGGACCCTAGTAAGGCAAAATAAATGATAGGGGATGTTCCCGATCTTTCTGATTTCGCCTCTTTAAACTATACCATAGTCCATGATATAATCAAAGAAAAACGCAAGCAGGAGTAAATATATATGGATATGCAATATCGAAGCGTTGGCCTGGAGGAAATGGAGCGGTCCCTTTTTCAACACTTTGAGCGCCGGCAGACGGTCACCAAATGTTGGCGCAAGGAAGACGGGCGCTGGGTGATCCGGGACGCGCCCTTCATCGACAACTGGAGCGAGGAGGACTATGGGTTTCTTGTCCACTGTCTACAGAACACCATCCGTACCGGCGGCGTGGTTTACGGCGCCTTCCAGGGCGATCAACTAAAGGGCTTTGTCTCGGTGGAGTCCTCTCCCATAGGTAAGAACGGAGATTACCTAGACCTTACCAGCCTGCATGTGTCCGCCGCGCTTAGGGGACAGGGCGTGGGCCGGCAACTGTTCCGGCTGGCCGCCGGCTGGGCCAGGACAAAGAAAGCCAAGAAGCTCTATATATCGGCGCATTCGGCTGTGGAAACCCAGGCCTTTTACAAGGCCATGGGCTGCCGGGAGGCTGCGGAGTACAATCCCGCCCATGTGGAACGGGAACCCGCCGACTGCCAATTGGAATTTGAACTATAAGACGATCCGCCCTGGTCTAGGCGACGGTCGCGTCCGTCCGGGGATGGTATATCTGGGTTCTGGAAGGAAGGGGGCCGTACGTCGGCCTATATGCCGTCTGCGTCAAGGGGCCTGTCCATACGGACAGGCCCCCTTCCTTTGTTCTGTGAACGTACGGCCTTGCCCGCCGCCCATCGCCGCCGGCAAGGCCCGGGCGGAGGCCTGCGCCTCCCCTACTAGCGTCGGATGAATATTCTTCTGTGAGAGCGTTGCCCCACGCCGTCCCTGCTAGGCGGCGCATAACTTTAGGAACCGATTGCCGCCCTCTCCGTCGGCTCGGATGCCTCTTCCGACGCCGGCTCGTCTGAAATGGGGTCGATTACGCGCTTGATCTGCACGCTGTCGTATTTTTTCTTAAAGCCCACCCTTCCCCTGAAGGCATGGCCACAGTTGCCGCAGCGAAAGCTCGCCCTAAACATACGGTTTTTGAACACCCATTTGGTGGTCCGCCGGGCGAAACGGCCGCAGACATCACAGCGGAAGCGCAGCTCGTTTTTATCGATATAGGGGCTGTTCAAATCCGAAATCATATAGGCCTTGAAGGTCAGCCGGTCATAATAATCGGCCGCCCGGGTATCCTCCAGACAGGCCGCCAGCTTCTCCTGGTCATAGGTCCGCCGCAGCAGCTCGCAGCAGACTCGGCTGTCGTCTTGGGCCCGATGGAGGTCGAAGCCGGAGGTATCCAGACCAAATCCCTCGGCCGCATGGGCCAGGGACATCTGCCCCTTTTGCTCCACGCCCCTTTCGGCCAGCGCCCGCTGAACATAGGGCTGCAGGTCGGCGTACAGGGTAATGCAGGGGATCCGCTCCTCTCCTGCGAAAAGGCGGCAGTTTTCCAAAAGCACATACAAATCGGTATTGCTCCAGGTCATGGTCACCGCGTCGTCGCCCGCCCAAGCGGTATAGGCGGCCAGCGCCTCCCTGAAAGGCACGCCGGCCGCCATTTCCTCGTTGGTAATGTTGGTCAACTCCTTGAAGCGACCGCACAGGCGTTTGGTGAGCTGAGAGCGGACCATCATCCGGAAACCGTCCACCTCTTCCAACCGTTCGTTGAGGCGAACGGCGCCGATCTCAATGATCTCATTGACAAACTTTTCCGCGCTTTTGCAGTAGGCGCCGTTCCACTCCAGGTCCAAGAGGATAAAGTCCAAAACCTATCACCATTTTCTCAAAAATTTCATGCGGTCACAGTTCCAAAAGAGCGGCGGCGTTATCCCCCAGGATATCCCGCTCCTCTTTTTCCGACAGCCCCAGGCTCTGGATGAAGCGCTTTTCCAGATGGGGCGCGCTCCAGGGCATATCGCTGCCGAACAGGATCCGCGCCGGGCCGTGGTTGCGAATGATCCTGGCGGCGTGGGGGCTGGGCATACGGGAATAGGCAAAGGAAGTGTCCAGATAGAGGTTTTTGCCCACCAGGTGCTCCTCCACCTCATACCACTGCAAATACCCGCCCATATGGGCGGCCACTACCCGGCCGCTCCCAAAGACCGGCAAAATCCGCGCCAGCCGCGCCGGCGGGCAATGCACCGGCTCAAAGTACTGGATATCCACGCCGGCATGGAAAACCAGAACAAGCCCCAATTTTTCTATGGTTTCATAAATGGGCAGCATTTTATCCTCATCCACAAAAAAGCCCTGGTAGTCGGGGTGGAGTTTAACCCCTTTGAGCCCCAGCTCCCGGATCCTGTGCAACTCCTCCACCGCATCAGGCGCGTCCGGGTGCACCGATCCAAAGGCTATCAGCCGCTCGCCGTTTATAGCCGCTGCAAAATCGTTCACATTGTGCTGCTGCTTTGGATTGGTCGCGATATTCAGCACGACAGCCTTGTCCACGCCGTGGCCGTCCATATAGGAAACAATGCCGTCGGCGGTGCCGTCGGTGAAGGGGATGGTATTGCCGGCGTTATGCACCAGGGTGCGCATGGCCTTTTCCACAATCTTGTCCGGAAAGGCATGGGTATGGAAATCAATGATCATTGGCATCTCCTCCGGGTGGGCGCCGGTTCATTTGTTCCGGCTGGCCTGCTTCATACGCAGCTCTTTGGACAGCACCCGCTTGCGCAGACGGATGGACTTTGGCGTAACCTCCACCAGCTCGTCGTCCTTGATAAACTCCAAGGACTGCTCCAGACTCAAAATGGAGGGCGGAACCAGCTTGAGGGCGTCATCCGACCCGGCGGCCCGCATATTGGTTGCCTGCTTCTTTTTGCAGACATTGCATACAATATCCTCGTTCTTGGGATTCTCCCCCACGATCATGCCTTCGTACACCTCTACGCCCGGCCCCACAAAAAGCCGTCCGCGGCTCTGGGTGTTGAACAGGCCGTAACCGGTGGTCTCACCGCTTTCGTGTACCACGATGGAGCCGGTAAGCCGCTGCTCGATGTCTCCCTTGTAGGGTTCGTACCCATGAAAAATGTGGTTCATAATGCCGTTGCCGTTGGTATCGGTCAGGAACTGGGAGCGATAACCCATAAGGCCCCTGGCGGGAATCAGAAATTCCAGGTGGGTGCTGCCGCCCTCTCTGGCGCCCATATTTTGCAGCTCGGCCTTGCGGGCGCCCAGCCGTTCCATAACCGCCCCCACATACTCCTCCGGCACCTCCACCATCAGCAGCTCGATGGGCTCCAGCTTCCGGTCGCCGTCGAATTTATAGATGACGGTGGGACGGGAAACCTGGAACTCATATCCCTGGCGGCGCATGGTCTCAATGAGGATGGAAAGGTGCAGCTCCCCACGGCCGGAGACCTCAAAGGTGTCGGGCGAATCGGTCTCCTTCACCCGGAGGCTCACGTTGGTCTCCACTTCCTTGAAGAGGCGATCCCGCAGGTTGCGGGAGGTTACAAACTTGCCCTCTCTGCCCGCAAAGGGGGAATTGTTGACCATAAAGTTCATGGACAAGGTGGGCTCGTCAATCTTCACAAAGGGCAGGGGCTCGATGTGCTCCGGGTCGCAGGCTGTTTCCCCGATGTTCAGGTCGGGAATGCCGGACACGGAAATGATATCGCCCAGGGAGGCCGTCTCCACCTCGGTGCGGTGCAGTCCCTCGAACATATAAAGCTTGGCGATCTTCACATGGGAGGTCCCGCCGTCGGTATGACACAATACCGCCTGTTGGCCGGCCTTCACATGCCCGCGCTCCACCCGGCCCACGCCGATGCGGCCCAGGTAGTCGTCATAATCAATATTGGAAAACAGGATCTGCAGCGGGCCGTCCGCATCGCCTTCCGGCGGCTCGATCTCACGGACGATGGTCTCGAACAACGGCTGTAGGTCCTTGCCCGGCACGTCCGGGTCCAGGGTGGCGTAGCCGTCGCGGCCGGAGGCGTAGACCACCGGAAATTCCAACTGGTCATCGTCCGCGCCCAGTTCGATAAACAAATCCAGCACCTCGTCCACCACCTCCTGGGGACGGGCCATGGGCCGGTCGATCTTGTTGACAACCACCACCGGCTTTTTGCCCAGACCCAGGGCCTTTTTAAGCACAAAGCGGGTTTGGGGCATACACCCCTCAAAGGCGTCCACCAGCAGCAGCACGCCGTCCACCATGGTGAGGATACGCTCCACTTCCCCGCCGAAATCCGCGTGACCGGGCGTGTCCACAATATTGATCTTCACATCCTTGTATCGGACGCTGGTATTTTTGGAAAGGATGGTGATACCCCGTTCCCGTTCCAGATCGTTGGAATCCATCACCCTTTCGGCCACCTGCTCGTTGGCACGAAAGGTGCCGCTCTGCTTCAGCATCTGGTCCACCAAGGTGGTCTTGCCGTGGTCCACGTGGGCAATAATGGCGATATTCCGCAAATTTTCAGTGCAACCCATATTCACAACTTCCTGTTCTGCCGCCGCGCGGCGCCTTTTCCCCTATAGGAAACAGCGGATAACGGCTGGTCGAAATGGACAAGAATACCCGCTGAATTTAGGGCAAGTCTCTTAAAATTTCTAACTGTATTATTATAACAAGCCGCGCGTCAAACAGCAACAAGCAATTGCCACAATCCGCACAAAATCGCCATGATCAAAATTGTGCAGTTGGTTTGCTTCTTCCCCTTTTTTCGTCAAAAACCTTAGAAATCAAATTCCTTTCTCAATTTTCTGTTTTTCGTATTGACGGATGGAAATGCATATGTTATGCTTAACATAATTAGTTACAAATTTGTAATCATTTACTTGGGAGTTTGAATTATGCTACATGTACCTGGAAAGCGCATCCTCTCCTTCGCCGTCCTCCTCTCGCTGCTGGCAGCCGGCGCGCTGCCGGCGGCCGCTCTGACCGAGGAACAGCCCTCGGCCCTCTATCCCCCCTATTATATCGATGAGGATAACGGCTGGATTATGGACATCAACCAGAATACCTCGGTGGACGCCTTCAAGAGCCGGTATGTCGACGGAACCGTACAGGTCTACGGCGATGAAGGCGAGGTGCTGGAGGGCAATATGGCCACGGGCCAGAGCGTACATATGACCGTCGACGGCCAAACGCAGATCTATACGGCTGTAGTACATGGGGACGTGGATGGAGACGGCGCCATAACCATCTCCGACGTGATGGAGGGCTGCAAGATCCTGGCCAAGCTGTCCACCGACCAGCCGCCTCAACAGGACGCCTACTTTTGCGCGGCCGGCGTATGCGGCTATTTGGATAACGGCGGCATGGCCCAGGAGGTTACCATAGGCGACATAATGGAGCTGTGCAAGGCGCTGGCCAGCGGCCGCTCCATTCGCTACGCCGGACGCATTTACCTACACAGCCTTTCCCTGGATTCTTCCCAGCTGGAGATGACCGTAGGCGAGACCTATACCTTAACCGCCCACTATGACGACCCGGCGGCGGGTCCCTACCTGCAATGGGCATCCAGCCGGCCGGATATCCTATCCGTCAGTGCCAACGGCCAGATCCAGGCGCTGGCGGCCGGCGAGGCAACGATCACCGTATCCGGAGGCGGGCTCTCGGCTGCCTGCTCGGTCCGGGTAGCCCCACCGCCCACACCGGCGGCCGTGGAGGAAGGAATCTATACATTGCAAAATGTTTCGGGCGTTTTGCAGGCGGCGGACGATCAATCGGTGGGCCTGGCCGCCCAACCAACCGCCGACAACCAGAAGTTCATATTGGAGGCCGCCGGCGACAACCGGTATGTCATCCGCTCGGCCTTATTTCCCGACTGCGCCCTGGAGCCGGTGGACGAGGGGGGCGCGCCCTCCTCTGCAATCGGCGCAGATATCGCGCTACGCCCCATGCAGGAGGGGCAGGCGGCTACCTGGATCTTTGTCCTGCGGGAGGATGGGAGCTATCTCCTCTCCCCCTCGGGCAACACCCGTTCGGCCATGACGGCAGAGGACGGCCTGGTTCGTCTGCAGAGCGCAAGCGGCGACCATGCCGGACAGGCCTGGTCCCTGGCAAAGCAGCCGGACGAGGCCCCGGAGAATCCCGAACCCGCCGAACGCATGGCCTGGATCGACAACCTTCAAACCTCCCACAGCGTGCGGGTGCGCACCGGTCCTTCCACCGACTACGATATAGTAGGCGGCTTTTTGAAGCACCAGCAGATTACGGTCACCGGCGAGGCGGTTGACGGCTGGTATCCGGTACGGGGACGGAACATGGGGGACGGCTCCGAAATTACCGGCTATACCAGCGGAGACTATATTTCCTTTACCCCGCCCGATACAAATCCCGCGCCCGTGCCCACCGATATAGAGGAAAAGCTGGCTGCGCTGCGTATCAAGTTCCCGGACGGCAAGTACTGGAACCACATTGGCGGCGAAAACAATCCCGACGGATGGACCGACACCCCCTGTCCCGCTGACCAAAACGGCGGCGGCTCCCACACCCACAGCACCTATCTGCCCGGAGAGTGCGACTGCAACAACTTTAACAACGCCATCCAGTGCATGGGCTTCGCCTTTAAAATCGGCAATGAGCTCTTCGGAACCAACGTGCGCAACTGGCGGAAATTTTACGATTTCGACAGCGTAAAAATCGGCGATTATATCCGCTACGGCGGCCATTCGGTCATTGTCATCGGCAAGGACGATACCGGCGTCCGGGTGGTGGAATGCAATTTCGACAAGCAATGCGGTATTCGCTGGGATCGTTTCCTGCCCCGTCAGACCCTGGAATCCCAAAACGCAGAATACCGAACCAACAACTGATAGAAAAACGCCAAAGACCGGCGGTCGGATCACACGGCCGCCGGTCTTTTTTGCTGTCGCCCCCTAGTTGGTCAGAGAGAAAATATAAGTAAAC
>DXVY01000079.1 GCA_019417145.1 Clostridiales bacterium | reverse complement strand
GTACTGGAGGACAGCAGGCCCTCACCGGTCCGATCCACCAGGATATCCCCGCGGTTTTCAAAAGCAGACGCGTGGAAATCCAGATTGGTATAGTCGGCCGGACGTCCGGCGGAGGAACGGCTGCTGTTGGGTCCGTTATAGCCGATCAATCCGCCGTAATAGGTGGAGCCGTAGCCGTCGGTGCGCAGCTGCAACTGCCCGTCGTTCTGGAAGTTCCGCATGGTAAAGGCCACGCCCGCGTCCGCATTTGCGTAGGACATGTTGCCCATAATGTGACCCACGGCGCCGCCCGCGTAGGCGTTCATGGTATAGCCGTTCTGGCTGTCGGAGGTGATGGACCCGGTGTTGGAGAAGTTGGAGATATCCACCGTGCCGGCCAGGCCCTGGGCAAAGTTATTGTATACCCGCCCCGTCAGGCCGCCGGCGTACACCGTATCGGTGACCGACGGGAGCTGTTCCGCCTGGGTCCCTGTCGTCTCCACCGTCAGCTCACCGACGGTTTGCAGGTTGCCGGCGTTGAGCAGGGCGCCCTGCGCCGCCGCGTCCTCCGCCCCGGTAATGGTCAGCTGGGAAGTGGCGCCGTCGGCGCCGGACAGCACATTATACAAATAGCCGGCAAGACCGCCCACAAAGCTCTCGTTGGCAAAGCTGTTCTGGGACTGGCCATTTTTCTCGGAATGGAAGGCAGCGGTATCGTCCAGCCAGACCTGACCGCTATTTTTCCAGCCGGTAAAATCGCTGTCGATCTCGGCCTTGGCCGAACCGTTATTCTGCACGTAGCCAAACAGGCCGCCCAGCTGATAGGTCTGGGCAAAGCGGTTGCCGCCGGTAAGGCCCGCGGTCTGGTTACGGTCGGTGGTCCGGGCGGTACAGACCACGTCGCCGTTATCCACCCGCACGTCGCCGCTGTTCTGCATATTCTCCACCCTAAAGGAGGTGGTTCCCGCAGCGGTGGCGGAATCGGTCAGGGCGAGATAGCCGGCAATACCGCCCGCCCGCAGGGTCATGGTAATGTTGCTCAGGTTTCCGGTATTGACGGGGATATAATCAGCCGTGAGATCGGCCGAGACCTCTTCCCCGTTGTAACTTACCGCGCCGCTGTTGGTCAAGCCGGACAGCAAATAGGAGGCGGCCGGCGTGGTCCTTGCGGTGCTAAAGGTGCAGTTGCCGAACAAGCCGCCCATGGACACGGTCTGCCCATAGGTCTTGGAAGCCGGCTGGTCGCCGGTATTGGCCAGGACGTACGCGCCCGACCGGATATAGGAAACGTTCACCCGGTTTTCCAGATTGGTGAACTGCACCTGTGCGGCGGCCTCGGTGCGGGAATCGTAGTTGGCGCCAAACTCGCCCAACAGTCCGCCCACATAATCCGAATGGCTGGCCGAAGCGGTTTCGGAGGACGCGTCAGAGGAAATCCGATTTTCCATGGTCACGCTGCCCTGCAGAGAGGTATCCGACAAGGCAAAGGCCTGGAACACGCCGGTCATGGAGCCGCCGAAGCCACCCACCCGGTTGTAGATCACATCGGTATTGCCCAGCACATCTCCGTTCTGGACCACCTGCACGTCCACCGGCTGCTGGTCAATCTGCAGGTTGCGGAAGGTGGCGCCGCCGCTGGCCCGGCCGAAATAGCCGCCCGCATACTGCCAGAAGGAGCTTTCGGCCTCCGGACGCGCCTGGGCATAGAGCCGAACCCTGCCGGTATTCAGAGGATTTTCGATTACATTGTCCACGCCGGTCCGAGAGGTGCTCACCACGCCGTCGCCGAAAATACCGCCGGCATAGATATAGGTGGTACCCAGGGCCGACATCGGGAAGGCGACCACATCGCCGTTATTGCGCACGTTGGTCAGGGTATTGGTACGGTTGTCCTGGGAGGCGTCCAGACGGCCCGCAATGCCGCCGATGCAGATGGTCTGACCGGATTTGGAACCGGAAGCCGTAACGCCGTCCACCTTATATTCCCGTTCCTGGACAAAGCCGTCGCCCGTGGAGACGGCGTTAAAGAGCACGTCGCAGTTGTTGGTGACGTCGCGGATGACCGCATTGCCCTTGCCGCCGGACACCTGACCCACAATACCGCCGGCATAGTAGGTGATGGAGGCGTCGGCATCCACGGGGGTAACGGTCAGGGTGCCCGCAGTGGTGAGGTTTTCGATAATACCGGGGCCGCTCATAACGCCGGTGATACCGCCGGCCGTACCCTGGGCCTTAACGGCCAGATCCTCCCGAATCACGGGGGCTGCGGCCGCGTCGGCATACTCATAGCCGTAGTAGGTGGAGCCGGTGAGGGCGCCCGCCTTTTCTCCGCCGGCCACATCGCCGTTCATAGCGTTTTGCCCTTGGAAATAGATATGTCCCTGGTTACAGCCCACCAGGCCGCCCACGTAGGAAATGCCGGGAGCGTATATATCGGCCTCCACCGAGCAGCCGTTCAGGGTCACGGCGCCGTAGATACCGCTGCGCCGGCCGGTGGTGCCCACCAGGCCGCCGATGCCGCCGGTCTGGTTGTTGGAGATATAGCGCGGGGTTTCGTCCTCCAGCAAAGCACCGTAGACCGGCCCGTAGGCGTGACAGTCGTTCAGGGTGGCCCGCACAAACTTCGTGCCGGTGCCGGCGGTGGCGTCTGATGCGTACTGGGAATCGGTGCTACTGGTGGCGCCCAAAAGGGAACCCACCATGGGGCATCCGTCCCAAAAAAGCACAACCAAGAGTTGCCTGCACTTAATTTTTCTGGAACCAGAGGGCATATCTAGTGGTCAGACTAGTTTATACCCCCTAAGGGCCAAAAGGTTAAAAGTGCGTATACTTTATGTAATTTTTCCCATCATAAAAAAGGCGTAAAAACGATTATGTAAATCAAAGCAACCCCTGGTTTTCCACGTTTTCCACGAAGTTTTCCACTACTTTCAACGGCGAAAGCAAACAAACGGCTTCAAATCAGGGTTTGTCCGTGGAAAACCAGGTGGAAAGCGTGGATACTTTGGGTATAAGCATTTTACAAAAGCGTGGTTATGTAAAGAGCGAACCGTCGGAATTTATGCAAAAGGAATACCGCGGGTTGTGGCCCCGTTCTCCGCCGGTCCTTCTTCCTGGAAAAAACAGAGCCTACCGGTGACTGTGGTCCGGAAAGCCAGCCGCCCCGGTGGCGACGGGCCCCGGGGCGACTGGATCCTATTCGGATTTCGGCCTTTCCAGCCGGGCAAAATTTTGCATGATTTTTTTGACGCCCGCCTTTTCAAAGCGAATCTCCAGCAGGGTATCGTTGCCCATGGGGGTGGCCTTTTGCACCACGCCCTGACCGAAGGTCTTGTGAACCACCCGCTCTCCCACAGCCAGGGCGTCGGCTCCGCCGGACGCAGGTCCGTTCCAGCCGGGACGATCGGCCTTTCCGCCGGCGTGGACAGAATCCCTGCCGGACGCCGAACCGCGGGAGAAGGAAGCCGCGCCGGCGTCGGCGCTCCCGGCCCGCCGGAAGCCCCCGGCCCCATACCCGGCGGACGGCCTGTTGCCCATTTGGCCGGGACCCGCCGCTCGGCTTCTCGTCGCGGGACGACCGGCAAAGTATCTATCCGGCAGCTCTCCTCCCGAGCCAAAGGGCAGGCTGTCTCGCACATAGCTCTCCCCAAAGCGACCCTGGCCGCCGGCGGAAGACAAAAAGCCGGAGGGGTTGACGCAGGCATCCGGCACCTCGCGCAGAAAACGGGAAGGCCGGTTGCGCCCGGTGGAACCATAGAGCATACGGGTACAAGCGTTGGTGACCACCAGCTCCTCCCGCGCCCTGGTGATGCCCACATAGGCCAGCCGCCTCTCCTCCTCGATTTCCTCCGGGCCGCCGTATATGGACTGGTTACCGGGGAAGACCCCCTCCTCCATGCCCACCAGGAAGACCACGGGGAATTCCAAGCCCTTGGCCGAATGGAGGGTCATAAGCACCACCCGGTCGTCGCCCTGGTCATAGGAATCGATGTCGGTGACCAGGGATACCTCCTCCAAAAAGCCCGCCAGGGTCGGCTCTTCATTCTCCTGCTCGTATTGGAGGATGCTGGAGGAAAGCTCGTTTACGTTGTCGATCCGGTCCTTCCCCTCGTCCCCGAGGGCCTGCAAAGAACGCATGTAACCCGATTTATCCAGTGTCAGCTCCAACAGTTCGTGGATGGAACGCTCCTGGGAAGCCTGGATCAGCTCTTCCAGCACGGCGGCGAAATCCATAAGCTTTTTAGCCGCCCGAGAGAGCGTGGGAAAGCGGTCGGCCTCCCGCATCACCTGGAACATGGATACCCCCAGTCCGTCGGCGATCTGGGCCACCGCAGCCACAGTGGCGTCGCCGATGCCCCGCTTGGGCTCGTTGATGATGCGGCGCAGACGCACCCCGTCGGAGGGATTGCTGACCACGTTCAGGTAGGCGATGACGTCCTTGACCTCCTTGCGGTCATAGAACCGGAAACCGCCGATGATCTTGTAGGGGATGCCCGACCGGGCGAAAACATTTTCCAGGGCGTTGGACTGGGCGTTCATCCGATAGAGGACGGCGTGGTCGGAAAACTTGCGGCCGACCCGCACATTGTCCAGGATCCGGTCGGCCACATAGCGGGCCTCATCCTGCTCATCCGCCGCCGTATGCACATCGATCTTGTCCCCCTGCCCGTTTTCGGTCCAGAGCTTTTTTCCCTTTCGGGCGGTATTGTGGCCAATGACGGCGTTGGCCGCGTCCAGAATGGTCTGGGTGGAACGGTAATTCTGTTCCAGTCGGATGACCTTGGCGTTTTTGTACTGCTTTTCAAAACTCAAGATATTTTCGATGGTGGCCCCCCGGAAACGGTAAATAGACTGGTCGTCGTCCCCCACCACGCAGATATTCTGATATTTCTCGGCCAACAGCTTTACCAGCACATATTGGGCATGGTTGGTATCCTGGTACTCGTCCACCATAATGTAGCGGAACTTATCCTGATAGTAATCCAGCACGTCCGGGTTTTGACGGAAGAGGGCCACGGCGTTTACAATGATGTCGTCGAAATCCATGGCGTCGGCGTCCTTTAAAAGCTGCTGGTAGAGCAAATAGGCCTTGGCGATCTGGTTTAGGCGAAAGTCCCCCCCCGCCGTCCGGGCAAATGCATCCGGATCCACAAGGGAATCCTTTGCGCTGCTGACGGCCGCCAGAATGGAGCGGTGGGGCAAAATCTTGTCGTCGATCCCCAGCTGCTTCTGCACATCCTTCATCAGCCGCCGCTGGTCGTCGGTGTCGTAAATGGTAAAATGAGAGGTATAGCCGAGCCGGTCGCCGTACCGGCGCAGGATCTTGGCGCAGGTGGCGTGGAAGGTGCCGGCCCAGACGTCCAGCGCATCGGGCCCCAGCATGGCGGCGATGCGTTCCTTGAGCTCTCCGGCCGCCTTGTTGGTAAAGGTGATGGCCAGGATTTCCCAGGGCCTGGCCGGCCGGACGGCCAGAGACCGCGGCAGTGGGCCGCCGGCGCCGGAAGGCGCGTCCAGGTAAGCCCGGGCGGCCTCCAGCTCCGCCTCCGTGACGCCGGGAGCGACGGAACTGTCATAGGCCGCGCCGTATTTCACCAGGTTGGCGATGCGGTTACAGAGAACGGTGGTCTTGCCGCTGCCCGCCCCCGCCAATATAAGCAGGGGGCCCTCCGTAGCGGTCACCGCCTGAAACTGCATGTCGTTCATGCGGGCGAAGTCCCGCCGTATGATCTGTCTGCGAAGTGCGCAGAACCTGTTTTCCAAATTATTGTCGCTGCCGGTCAGCATGGTCATGTTCTGTCCTCCCACTGTATAACTTCCCATATGGCATGAAAAACCCGGCTCTCCCGGATATTCAGTCCGCCCATCCCTTACAGACGTCCACCCATCCGGCGGCGCGGGCGTATTTTTCCAGTTCCTCCAAGGACAGCCGTATGGCGCTGTTGGCGCTCCCGCAGGCGGGATAAACGGCGTCGAATCTCTGGAGGGAACGGTCCAGGTAGACCGTCACGTTATCCCGGATGCCGAAGGGGCATATGCCGCCCACCTGGTGGCCGACCAGGGCCTGGGTCTCGGCGGGGTCCAGCATTTTTGCCTTGGTTCCGAAGCGGGCCTTGTATTTTGCATTGTCGATCCTGGCGTCGCCGGCGGCCACAATCAGAACGGGCTGTCCGCCCACTCCAAAGGAAAGGGTCTTGGCAATGTGCGCCGGCGGGCAGTGAAGGGCGGCGGCAGCCAGCTCCACGGTAGCGCTGGACACGGGAAATTCCTGGATCCTGTCCTGTATCCCATATTGGGCAAAGTACGCCCGTACGCTTTCAATAGACATGTATGGTCACTCCCTCAGGCCTCGCGGGCGGTCCATCGCCGCGCGGCCTTTCTTGCTGTACGGCGGCCCTCCGAACAAGACCTCCCCCCCATGGCCAAACCATTCGGCGGCAGGTCGGTCCACGGCCGCGCTTTTTTATTGTACTCCACCCGGCCCCAAAAGGCAAACAGGATTTTGGGGCTATATACCCTTGCGCCGGCCTCCCTCTTTCTTTGCCCTTGCCTTTTGGGAGGGACGGGGTATAATAAAAGCAGAGATTCGCCCCATTTCTCAGGTTTTTCGGCGGAAATTCCCCGGCCGGTCCTTCTTTTCCCGTGTGCCCGAAGCCACGGTCACAGGGCCGCTCCCGCTGAGAACCGCGGCGGGCAAGGCACGATACACAACCTGCGTCGGCACGGTCGCTGCCCCGGCCGCCCGCCCCACAGGCGCCGAATTCGTCGGCCGCTCCACAGGGGACCGCACAGCATGGGGATACACAAATGATTTTTCTAAAGGGGAGGCCCCAAAAATGGACAGCATCATTCGCCCCTGGCAGATGGAGGACGCGCCCCGGCTGGCCCGGATCATCGACAATTCCAATATTCTGAGCAACCTGCGGGACGGCATCCCCCACCCCTATACCAAGGCCGACGCGGAGGATTATATCCGAGCCATGCAGCGGCAAGGCGACGCCGTGTATGCTTTTGCCGTGCTGGCCGACCGGCAGGTGGCGGGGAGCATAAGCGTAACCCGCCAGGCCAATATACACCGGCGCACCGCCGAGCTTGGCTATTATATCGCGCAGTCGCATTGGGGACAGGGCCTGGCTACCCGTGCGGTGGGGGAAGCCTGCCGGTATATCTTTTCTCAAACCGATATTATCCGGATCTTTGCCGAGCCCTTTGCCTACAACACCGCCTCCTGCCGCGTGCTGGAGAAAAACGGCTTTGTCTGTGAGGGTGTCCTGCGGAAAAACGCGGTAAAAACCGGCAGGGTGCTGGATATGCGCATGTACGCCTTGATAAAAGAATAGACCCCCTAGTCGTCCCCGCCGCCCGGCAACCGTACCG
>DXVY01000078.1 GCA_019417145.1 Clostridiales bacterium | reverse complement strand
TCTTCACCTCCACCTGATAGTGGGTCTGCTCCACGCCCCGCAGGGCCGACTGCATCTCCCAGCTGAAAACCGGATTTTCAGTATCCAGTCCCATGGGCGCGGTTTCATAGTCGGTGCGTAGGTTTACAATCTTCACATCGCTGTCTGCCGCCGTAACCGGGGCCAACCCGGCGGAAGGCAGCAACAGAGCGGCCGACAGGGTGGCGGCCAACAGACGTTTTAGAAATTTACCCATTGTTCCATCTCCTTATAAAAAATAGTCAAAGTGATATCTGCCGGAGCCGCAGGTGAAGACCCGTTCCCCTTCCCGGTCCTCTGTCTTAAGGAAGGGGGCGGCGTCGGCCCGCGCGTCCGCCGGCAGACGGATCTGCGCCCTGACGCCTGCCGGCAGCCCTACGTCCAGATGGACCCGGCCCTCCTGCTTGCGCCAGCGCACCGAAACCCTGCCATGTATACTCTGATAGTACCCGCCGGCCTCCGAAAGGCTTGTGAGGATGGCCGGTCGAATAACCAGAGAGCTGTAACCCAAGCTGTTTGCAGCCTGGGTGATTCCCAGGATAAACTGGAAAAAGTAGTCTCCCACCGAACCGAAGGCAAAGTGGTTAAAGGAATTCATGCCGGGATTTTCAAATCCGTCCTTTTCGGTCCAGCCATTCCACCGCTCCCAAATGGTGGTGGCTCCCACCGTGACGGGATAGAGCCAGGACGGGCATTCCCGCTGCATAAGCAGCCGCTCGGCCAGGTCGTTACGGCCAACGCGCCCCAGGGCGATGAGCAACCGGGGGGTGCCCAGGAAACCGGTGGTCAGGCGATAGTTTTGGCGGGCGACCTCATCTGAAAAGGCCTTGGCCACCTGGGGCATCCGTTCCTCATCCACCAGATCCATGGTGATGGCCAGGGCGTAGCCGGTCAGGCTGGAATCCTTTATCTGTCCGTCGGGCAGGATGTACCGCTGTCCAAAGGCCGTCCGGGCCTTGTCAGCCTCCGCCCCGTAATATGCGGCGGCCGTATCATCCCCCACGGCGGCGGCCATTTCGGAAAGTAGCCCGAGGGTATACGCGTAATAGGCCGTGCCGATCACCTCGTGGGAGGCCCCTCCCCCCATGGAAAGCCAGTCTCCCAGCCCCACGCAGTCGGGGCCGCGGGTATGATCGGAATTGGCGGTGGAGATTAGATAATCTCCAAACCGCTTCATGGCCCCCAGATGCCGCCGGATATTGTCCGTATCCCCATAGGCTTTATAGCAAAGGTAGGGGCAGATGATCCCGGCCTCTCCCCAGCCTACCACACCGCCGTTCATGCCGAAGTCGGGGGCGTGATCCTTGAACCGGCCGTCGGGGAACTGGGAGTCGGCGCACAGGTCGGTGAGCCATTTGTTCATAAAGGCGGCCAGATCCCCGTTGTACAGGGCGGTGGGCATAAAGAATTGCATGTCGCCCGTGTAGCCGCACCGCTCGTCCCGCTGGGGGCAATCGGTGGGGATGCCCATGGTATTGCTTCGGTGGGACCACTGGATATTCTGCTGCAAACGGTTAATTTCCTCATTCGAGCAGGTGAATTCCCCCGCCCGACTGAAAGCGGTGTGGAAGACCTCGCCGATAAAATCGGCCGGATCGGGCGAATGGGTCAGCCCCGTTATCTCGATATACCTAAAACCCATATAGGTAAAGCTGGGGGCGTATTCGTCCTCCTCCCCCCGGCAGGTGTAACGGACAATCTGCCGGTCCACGCCCTTGAAAAATTCGCAGGTAACCAGATTATCCATATAAACCGTGCCGTCGGGATTGCGCATTTCATTATGCTTGATGGTAATTTCTCTCCCGGCCTTTTCATGGAACCGGGCACGGATACGGCCGGCAAAATTTTGGCCGAAATCAACCACAAAGACACCGGGCTCGGGCTGGGAGATGTCCACAGGCTTCAGCCGTTGGGTTACCCGAATGGGCTCGCTCTTCTGGGCCGAGAGGAGAAGGGAATCTCCCCTGCCGCCAGTGGAAACCGGCCTCCATATATCCCGCTCGCCCAAATCCGGATAGGGGATGCGGCCGTCGCAGGTCTCCCCCTCGTAGATACCGGCAAAGCGGATGGGCGTCCGGTTGGTAGCCAGCCAGCTTTCATCGCTGACCACCGTCTCATGGCTGCCGTCCTGGTAGGTGATTTCCAATTGACAGAAAAATTCCGGGTACTTGCCCCCGTAGATATGGGGCCGAGGCGGCCACATCTGCCACAGGCCGCAGTACCAACCGTTGGAAAGAAAGGCGGTAAGCGCATTGGCCCCCGGACGGAGCAGCCCGGTCACATCATAGGTCTGGTACTGGGCCCGCTTAAAATAGCTGGTCCATTCGGGCGCCAAAATATTTTCGCTGGCTCTCCGGCCGCCCACATCCAGGGTGAAGGCCCCTAAGGCGGAGGCGTACAGGAGGGCCGAACGCACCGGCTTTGTAATCTCCACATTCCGGGCAAAGCAGACCGGGGCGGCCAGCTGGTCGTCCTCGATCCCCTGGTCATAATAGATGAACCTACCCTTACGGTCGGTCTTATCCAGAAAGCCTACGGTAAAAAAGGCCCTTTCCTCGGAGCAAGCCACAGCGCCCGCCTCGTCGGCCGCCAGGCATTTCCAATATATTTTCTGGCCAAAGCGCAGGGGCTTTCCCTCATAGGGGATCTGACATGTATCCTCCGACCGCACCCAGCCGCTGTCCCAGCAGTCGGCCATCCCCTCTTGCAGGAGAGCAGGATCCGAGGCGGCCAGGATTCGATAGGCCGCCTGAAATTTGTTGTAGCCGTCGTCCTCCAGCATCCAGGAAAAGCGGAGATGGGGCGTATCCAGCCCCAGTGGATTCACCAGGTATTCGCAGCGCAGATAACAGGGTTTCACGCCTTCGCCTCCCTCCCGATCTTGATTTTCACCGGTCCCAGCAGACCGGAGGCCTGCCGCCGGTTGTATTTGGTGGGAATGGTGCGGTAGTGGTTATAAAGGGTGTTGTACACGGTCACCCCTATGTCGTTCTCCCCGTCCTTCATAAAGTCCGTTATATCCAGCCGGAAGGGCGGGGCCGCCAGACTGCCCGCCGGCCGGCCATTTATCTCAACAACGGCCGCCGAAACCACCTCTCCCAAATCCAGCCATACGCGCCGCCCCTCTTCCAGAGGCGGCAGACAAATCGTCTGGGTATACCGTATTCCCCCGGAATAGAAGGCCAAACCCTCCGATTCTCCCCAGTCGCCCGTCCGCATCTCTCCGGGGCCGCATTCGCAGTCGATATAACCGTATACCATGCCGTCGTCCCAACAGCCGGTCTGCGAGCGCAGGGTCAGCTGCACCCTTTGGGGCGTGGGAGCGCAGGGGGTAGTCTCCATCACAAAGGCGTCCCCTTCTATCCGCCGGCAGACGACCGGACAACCGTCGATATCCGCCTCCAGCTCGCCCGTAGCCCGGAAGGTAAGCTTCCGGCAGCCCGGCGGGGTGTGGAAGGCAATGCGATGGATTTTTTCCCTTCCGCCCCGGCTGTCCATGGGAAGAATGTTGGGATTCTTATACCAGGTCATGGCCAGGGGCACGGTCTGGGTAAAGGCGGCGGGGGCTTCCCTTTCAAAAAGCAGATAGGTGCGGCCCGTGCCGCTGAATCTAGCCGTCACCAGATTGTACCCAGCGTTCAGCTCGGCCCACTGCCCCATGGGTTTTCGGTTGACAAAAACCACATCGGGTCTTAAACTGCCGGTGAGGAGCCGGGCCCGCTGCGCCTGCGGGGCGTATACATAGGTGTAGAAATAATAGACCCCGCCGGGCACTTCCTCCTCGTAATCGTACTGGTGGTGCCGGTCTACCTGCCGGCCAAAGGTGAGATACTCGTCGGTGATCCGTTCCTTGAGCCCATGCCAGCCCTGCCGGCCGGGATCATCCTCCTTTCCGAACCGGAGGGAGTAGCGGTAGTCGAAAAACTCCACTCCCGCATTTTCCGGATCGGTCAGCAGCCGTCTGTCTTCTTCCCCGTCCAGCCCATCCGGCGAGAGGGGGCCGGTCACCCGGCAATAGGGGCCAAAGCCCAGGGTGGTCGGCGTCCCATCGATGGCAGCCCGGCGGATTTGGGCACCGATCATCCCGTCGAAGGCCGGCAGGGCAAAATCACCATAGGTATTGTCCATACTGGGAACCAGCTCGCATCTCCAGGTATCCCCCAGGGCTATTTCACTCTCCACCGTACAGGCGGGATACATGGGATAATCCGCCCGCTCTTTTGCAAAAAGCAGAATCTGGGGCTGGGTGCGCTCCAGCGGCAGTGGAAGGAAGGTCCCCTCCCCCTCTTCATCTCCCGCCGGCAAAGAATAGATTTTCCCTTCCAGCGGCTCCAGCAAGAGGGGATACCCCTTGGCCCGGAAGAAACACCGGGTTCCCTTGGGCAGCCCGTAGATAAAATACAGATCTCCCCGGTCGGTGAGGCGGTGCTGGAAAAAGGGGGCGTCCTCTGCCTCCAACGCCTGGAAATCCCGTGGGAAGGCCCCATCCATGGCGGCCAACACCTCTTCCTCCCTTTCCAGGGGATGGGGGAAGAGCGTCTGCACCAGCCTGTCCAGCTCGCCGTCCGCTCGTCCTGCCCGGTCGGACGCCTCCGGCCGGTCCCCCATGCACAGGACCAGGCCGCCGGCCTTCTTCCACTCCATAAGCTTTAACAGATTTCCCCACCGCACGGTGCGCATAGAGGGAACCACCAAGGCTCTGTAGGCCTTGCCGGCCACAAAAAGCTTGCCGTTCCTTACCTCAGCCCGGTCCAGGGACTGAAAATCCATAAAGTCAAAGTCTACGCCCTTGGAATAAAGGTACCGTCCCAGGGAAAAAGCGGTGTCCACCGCCCGCTGCCCGTCCAGGCCGCCCTCCACCGCCGCCACGGGGTAGAGAATGGCCGCGTCGCATTGATGTACGCCTCGGGTATTCAAATAGGAAAGGCGCTTAATACCCGACGTCAGCCCTTTCATGGCCTTCCAATAGGGCATGCGGAAATGATTGCAGGGGGGCGCCCACTCCCAGAATCCCCCGTGGGTGGTATAGTATAAGCCGTGCAGGGACAGAAGATTGTGTCCCATGGCAAAGTTGCGACAGACCGCATCCCACACCTCGCCGCTGGAGGTGCCCCATCCTGAACCGTAAAATCCCTCCAGCCAGGTGCGGGGCCGGTCGTACAAATGGGCAATGGAGCTGGCCACCTTATTCTTGATTACATCCGAGGCAAGCCCCGGCTGGTCGTTGCCCGGACCCTGGTTGTATTTTTGGGTGCGGAAATAGTCGCCGAACTCGGTGACGTCATAGCCCCGACCTCCGTGGTCGCAGCCGTAGGTCATGCCCCGCTCCTCATGCCACTGGTAGATCGGCGCAAAGTAGTTTTCTTCCTCCAGGCTGACCACCACATCGTAATAATCCAGCCTGACCTTCTGGGTAACCGCGCCGATATCCGCAAACAGTCCGTATAAAAAGGGCACCACATCGTATCCCTTTTTCTCCAAAAAGGCCGCACGGAAGTTATCGTTCCAGAGATTGCCCCGGACGCCAAAGCTCAGCTCATCGGAAAAAAAGAAATTGAGCGCCTTGCCCGCCTTCCCAGGGTTATGATCCTCAAATCGCTGAAAAAAGTACTGGATAACCGCCCGTCCGGCATCGGGATGCATGGGGTCAATGGAATACGCCGCTCTTTTGCAGCCGATGTCCGCGATGATATAATCTCTGTCTCCGGCCGTAAAGGGGCGGCCGGGCTCCAACACCGCCGCTTCCGCGGCCGAGGGGACGGATTCCACCAGAGGATAAGCCACAAGGGCCACCCTGTCGGGATCAGCCGCCGCCTGGAAAGTGTCCCCCTTTTGCACCGGAATAGCGGTACAGGAAAGCTCACCGCCGCGCAGATGGGGATAGGCCTCTAGAATCTCGTCGACATAGTAGCCCTGACCGGCGGTGCCCAATGTATAGTCGCTGAGGGATACCGAGATGCCCCGCTTTTCAGCCTCCTCCAAAAACCAGGAAAAGAGCGCCCACCATGGGTCGGTAAATTGTTTGGGGTCGCTTTCATAGGGCAGGCCGTAAATCTGGCCGCCCCAGTCCCGGTGGCAGTAGTTGATTTGCAGTCCGCAGATGTCCATGCCGGCCAGTTGATCCAACTGCCAGAGCAGCCGCTCCTTCTCCAGCTTATCTCCCACCCACCAATAGAAAGAAACGATGCCAAAGGCATCCGGCGGATGGAAAAAATGCTCTATCTTAAACCTTCTATCCATAAATATCCACGACTCCTATAGTATTTTCAGTTTCTTTTGATAACAGTATAAAGGAAAGGAGCAAAAAGCGCATTGGGCTTTCTGCTCCTTTTCCCATTGGTCAATTTGATTCTGGTGGATTTTCCGCCCGATAATCCCCGGGGGTCTGACCGGTATATTGCTTGAATATTTTATAAAAGAATTTGGCGTCGGCGTATCCTACCTGCATGGCCACCTGGGTAGTGGGCAGAACGGTCTGGCGCAGCAGCCGGGCCGCCTCCTCCATGCGGATATTTTGAAGCATACGCATGGCGGTGAGGCCGGTTTCCTCGCGAAAAATCTTGTTGAAATAGCTGACGCTGAGATAGGACCGGGCGGCCAATTGCTCGCAGGTCACGGGAGAGGCGTATTCGCTTTGCAGAAAGGCAATGGTGTTTTTCACCACAAGATGCCGCAAAATAGGGACGCTCTGGGCCTGTCCCTTGTCCTCTCGATACAGCCGAAAGGCTAAAATCAACAGCTTGGTCAGGTCGGATTTGAGCACCTGCTTATATCCCTTATCCTTCGCCTGGTACTCCGCGTGCATATTCTCCAGCAGGTTTCGGATCGGCCGGGATTTCACCCCGGTGAATTTCAGATAGGACCTGGGATTGTCCTTTGCGTAAAAGGAATGAAAGAGATAGCGATAGGCCACATCCAAAAAATCGCCCCCGTCCCGAATGGACGAATCAATGGCCGATGGCTGAAAGATACAATTGTATACGACGATAGGCGGCCCGCCCTCGGAGATGTATTCATGGGGGATATTGGCATTGAAAAGAAAGAAATCGCCCTTTTGGATAAAGTCCCGTTCACCGCCCACGGTGTGATGTCCCTGGCCGGATACCACATACTCCAGCTCGATAAAATCATGGGCATGCAGACCGCAATGGCCGTCGGTAACGGTGCGGAGAATAGCGATTTCGTCGCCGGTCTGCATAAAATCAGCGGCCCGCAGGGTCTCATAGGGCATGGAATACACTCCCCTTCACAGGCGTAGAAATTCGACAAAAGGGCACATTTATATGATAGCACACAAATATCCAATACGCAAATGCCTCTTTCTAGAAAAAAGTCCGGGGAAACCCGCTCTTCCCGCCCACGCTATGCAACCGCAGGTCTTCCTGCCTTTATTAAATATATATC
>DXVY01000077.1 GCA_019417145.1 Clostridiales bacterium | reverse complement strand
ATCAGGGGATTGAGGGCGTGGATACCCTCCACAATGGCTACATCCCCCGGCGAAGGCCTTATATGCAACGGCTCCGCCGCCCGGGCCGCCGCCTGAAAATCGAACCGGGGCATGTCGGCCTCCCCCTTTTCCAACAGCTCCGCAAAAAAGCGGCGCATCAGGGGCAGATCTAAGGCGTGCACGCTTTCGTAATCCGGCTTTCCGCCCGCCGGCGTGGGCATGCAGTCCGGCCGGAGATAAAAATCGTCCAGCGATATGGTGGCCGCGCCCATCCCCCGATGGGCCAGCATATCCCGCAGAATCTGGGCGGTGGTGGTCTTGCCGGAAGACGTGGGCCCGGCCAGCATGATGATCTGGCTGCCCTGAACCGCCGGCAGACGGGCGGCCACCGCGTTGGCAAAGGCCCGCACGGCGGCGTGATAACGGGATTCCTCCGCCCTTATATAATCGGCCTCTCCGGCGGCCAACGCCTCATTGATGGCGCTGGCCGCCGTCAGCCGGTGTTCTGTAAATTTCATAAAATGTCCTCACTCTATCCTTTCGAGCCGTCATCTCGTCAAAACGGCTACTATATTCATATGGATATTTAAAGTTAAAAATGCGTTCAATGTGGGGGCTGTTCGGATCTCGCAGCTTGGTGACGCCCGAGGCGCCGCAGGCTAAAATCGAATGGGTCTCGTCCATAATATAAACGTTATAAAGCCCCTCGTATCCCCTCTTAGCATAACCCACATTCTCCAAGTTTCCCACGGTTTTGCTCTGACGATACATATAATAGGGACGAATGCCCGCTTCCCGCAGTCGCCGACCGCCCAGCTCCACCATTTCCTCGGCCGTCTTTCCGGCCTCCTGCTCGGGCAGCAGGCCGCCCATGGACAACCGGGAGGCCCGCTTCATGGAAAGGGTATGGATGGTCACGCTCTCCGGATCCAATTCCAGAATTCGGTCCATGGTGCGTGCAAAGCCCGCGACCGTATCGGCGGGCAGGCCGGCGATCAGGTCCATATTGATATTGTCAAATCCAAGGCGCCGGGCCAGTCGGAAGGCCTCCTCGGTCTGGGCCGCCGTATGCCGCCGGCCCACGGCCGCCAGCACCCGGTCCTCCATGGTCTGGGGATTGATGCTGATGCGGGTGGCGCCGCCGGCCTTCATAGCCCGCAGCTTTTCCGCCGTTATGGTATCCGGCCGCCCTGCCTCCACCGTATACTCCCGCAGGCAGGACAAATCAAAATGGGCCGCCACCGCCGCCATCACGCGGGCCAATTGTTCCGCCGACAGGGTGGTGGGGGTACCGCCGCCGATATAAACCGTTTCCAATCGGAGGGCCGCTTCGGCCGCCAGACGGCCGGTGCGGGCGATTTCCTTTTGGAGCAGCTCCACATAACCCGGGATTAGTCTCCCGGCCTTCTCCACCGAATGGGAGACAAAAGAACAATAGGAGCAGCGGCTGGGACAAAAGGGAATGGAAATATAAAGGCTGAAGGAATCTGGCTGGGAAAGGGCGGTTATGGCGTCCTCGCTGGCGCCCACCTCCCGGCAGAGGGCAATTTTCTCGGGCGACACCAGCAGCTTGCTTTCAAAGTAATCGGCGGCGGCCCCCTCTCCTATCTCCTCGGTCAGCCGACGCATAAGCTTGGCCGGGCGGACGCCGGTTAATATCCCCCACCGGGGGCGCATGCCGGTAAGCGACGCAAAGCACTCGTACAACAATACAGCCAGCCTTCGTTCACATTCGGCCGCGTCGGCCCGGTCCTCCAGCCGGTCGGTTTTTTCGAAAGCCCGGCCGCCCACCTTTACCCTGCCGATCAGCCGGTATCCACCGTCTTCCTCCTGCCGCAGGGCGCAGACGGTATCGTCCTCCTCCGGCGGCAGCCCATCCGAAACCGCCACCTGGATCTTCTCAAAGGGGTAAAACAATCGGCAAAGCTTTTCTAGTTCGTAGTGAAAGGCGGTATCGCAGACATAAAGCTTCATAGGCCTCGTTCCCTCATATATGGATTTTGCCGTCTTTCCCTCTCCAACGTGGTTGCGGGGCCGTGACCGGGATAGACCGGGCAGTCCCCCGGCAGGGCGGCCAGACGGGCTACCGAACGCAGCAGCGCCGCATAATTGCCCGAGGGCAGATCGGTGCGGCCCACCGCTCCCGCAAACAGGGTGTCCCCCGTAAACAGGGCGGTCTGTCCGCCGTGGTTTATCTTATAACAGACCCCGCCGGCCGAATGGCCGGGGGTATGCAGCACGGCAATCTGCATGTCGCCGCAGGCAAGGGTATCCCCCTCCCCTACCAGCCGGTCGGCCTCTATGGGACTCTGGGTATGGGAGAACACCTGCATGGCGGCCGACAGGCTGACCGACGGGTCGGAAAGCCCGGCCGCGTCGTCCGGATGGATGACCGTTTCGGCATGGGTCAGGTCCTTCAGCCAGGCGGCGGCCATCAAGTGGTCGGCGTGGCGGTGGGTCAGCAGAATATACCGTATTTTGGAAGCAAGAGGCAAAATCGCCTGTTCCAGCGCCGGCGTACGGTCGCCGGGATCGATGACCAGGGCGGCGTCCCCGGCCGTCACCAGATAGCAGTTGGCCTCTATAGCGCCAACTGGTATGCATATGATTTTCATAGGTCTCTCCTATATTGTTTTTATAATTCCCGCCGCCCGGTCGCAGGACAGACGGCGCTCACCGCTCTTCCCGTTTTTTCAACCAGGTATCTGTATCCAGCAGGATGGTCACAGGGCCGTCGTTGCAAATATCCACCTGCATATGGGCGCCAAACCGGCCGGTGGCCACAGGGGATACGCCCTTCTCCACCAACTGCCGGGTGAAATATACATACAGCGCCTCTGCCCGGGACGGCTCGCAAGCCGGGTCAAAGGAAGGGCGGTTGCCCTTTCTCGTATCGGCGCAAAGGGTAAAATTGGAGACCACCAGACAGCCGCCGGCTATATCCAGCACCGATTGGTTCATTTTGTCCGCCCGGTCGGTAAAGATACGCAGATCGGCCGTCTTGCGCGCCAGCAGCGCGGCCTCCGCCTCGCCGTCTCCCTTCACAACGCCCAAAAGGACCAGCAGCCCGGGGCCTATGGCCCCCACCGTCTCCCCGTCCACGCGCACGGCGGCGCTTTTTACTCTTTGTATAACCGCTTTCATACCATCCTCCGGATCACAGATTCAGCCGCTCGACGCTGATCACCCCTGGCACCTTCTCCAGCCGGGCGGCGATATTTTTCAGATGTTCCAGGCTTTCGGCGCTGACCGTCAGGTCAATAATACAGTTGCCGCCCTTGACCTCACGGGCGTTGACCGTGTGGAGCATAACCCGCATGCCGGCCAGACACACGGTGATATCGGCCAACAGGGCGCCCCGGTCGATGGCCAGGATCTGCAGGGCCGATTTGAAGGAATCCCGATGGCTGTCGGCCCAATAGGCCCGGATCCACCGGTCGGGTTCCTGCGCCTCGGCGATATTTTTCGGCACGTTGTTGCAGTCCCTTTTGTGGATGGAGACGCCGTGCCCCCTTGTGATAAATCCGATGATGGGATCGCCCGGCAGAGGGGCGCAGCATTTGGAAAGCTTGACCAGGCAATTGTCAATTCCCTCCACAATGACGCCGTTGGAGGCCTTCTGGGGACGCGCTTCCTGCACATAGTCGGCGATATCCACCGGTCTCTGCGCCTTGATCCGCTTTCCGAACTCCTCCTTGATCCGGGGCATGATCCTCGAAAGCACCAGGCCGCCATAGCCGATGGCGGCGTAGAAATCCTCCACCGTCCGGCAATGCTGCCGTTCGGCCAGCTCCTCCAAAAATTCCTTCATTTCCTCCTCGGGCAGACGGATGCCGTTGCGGGCAAATTCCTTTTCCACCTCGGCCCGGCCCTCGGCGATGTTCTCGCTGCGCCGCTCCTTCTTAAACCAACCCCGTATCTTGTTCCTGGCCTGGCTGGTTTTGGCGATGGCCAACCAGTCCCGGCTGGGTCCGTGGTTCTCCTGCTGGGTGGTCAGAATCTCAATGATTTCTCCCGTCTTGATCTCGTGGGAGATGGGCACGATCCGCCCGTCCACCTTGGCGCCCACCATGCGATTGCCCACCGCCGAATGGATGGCATAGGCAAAGTCGATGACGGTGGAGCCCGCCGGAAGGTTGATCACATCCCCCTTGGGGGTCACGGCAAACACATCCTCCTGGGATAGGTCGGTCTTGATGGTCTGGACGATGTCCTCGGCGTCGTCGGCCTCCTTCTGGGTCTCCAGAATCTGCCGGATCCACGCCAGCCGTTCCTCCAACTTTTCATCAGAGCGCTGGATACCCTCCTTGTACTTCCAGTGGGCGGCGATGCCGTATTCGGCGGTATGATGCATCTCCCAGGTGCGGATCTGCACCTCAAAGGGAATGCCCTCTCGACCGATAACGGTGGTGTGCAGCGACTGGTACATATTGGGTTTAGGGGTGGAAATATAGTCCTTAAACCGGCCGGGAATAGGCCGGAACATATCATGGATAATGCCTAAAATGTTATAGCAGTCGTTGACCGTGTCGGTGATGATACGCACGGCGTAAACGTCATAAATTTCCTCAAAGGCTTTGCCCTGGACATACATCTTCCGATAGATGCCGTGGATGGACTTGACCCGGCCCTCCAAAAAAATGCCCGGTACCAGCGGTTCCACTCGCTGCTTGATCCGGTCCTTGATGGACTCTAAAAACTGTTCCCTGTACTGTTTGCGGGAATTTAGCGACTGCTCGATCTCGGCGTAGGCCACCGGGTCCAAATGGGCGATAGCCAGGTCCTCCAGTTCCTCCTTGACCGCCCGGATGCCCAGACGGTGGGCGATAGGCGCGTATACCTCCAGGGTTTCCAGGGATTTGTCCCGCTGCTTCTGGGGCGTCTGGGCGTTGATAGTGCGCATATTGTGCAGGCGGTCGGCCAGCTTGATAATGATCACCCGGATGTCCTCGGCCATGGCCAGCAGCATCTTCCGAAGATTTTCGGCCTGCTGCTCCTCCCGGGAGGAAAAGGGGATCTTGCCCAGCTTGGTCACCCCGTCCACCAGCATGGCCACATCCTTGCCAAACTGCTTTTCAATGGCCTCCCGTTCGATGTCGGTATCCTCCACCACATCGTGCAGCAGCGCGGCCGCGATGGACTCCGAATCCATCCCCAGCGTGACGATAATACTGGCCACCGCCAGGGGATGGTAATAATACGGCTCCCCGGACAGGCGCTTCTGCTCTCCGTGGGCGGCCTTACATAGGTCAAAGGCCGCCTTGACCATATCAAAATTATAATTTCCCCTCTGCTTTCGCATCAGCTCGGCCAGGGTTTCAAACCGCCCGTCTGGCTGCTCGCTGTATACCTGAATGGAGGCCGTCGCGGACTCACGCTCCGGCTCCGGCGACTGCGGGGACAATTCCTTTGATAAGGCCTTTTCATTCTCGCTCATTCGGTTCACCTCCATGGACGGGTATACTCCTTTGTCCGTCCCCGTCCCGCAAAGCGCGCAGGATCTGGGACGAATGCAGGTCTACCCTGCGGCCGCAGTCGCCCAGCGTCAGCATGCGTCTGCCGTTCTTTATCTCAGGGCGCAGCACGCCCAACTCGGCCAAGGCGTCGGCCGCCACCCGCATCTTCTCGTAGGATAGTTTGCCCGACAGCCGGTGCGCCAGCCGCTCCAGGGATATTTTTCTCCCGCCGGCGTCCCGGACGCAGCGGAAAACCTCGGCCGCGTCCTGCCGGGTTGGCAGCAAGGCCTCCGTGTCCTCCGGCGTCCACTCCCCCCGCCGATAGGCCTCGTACCGACGCAGGGCGGCCATACGCTCCGCCGGCTCGCCCGTGGCCGGTCGGATGCCCCGCGCCTGCACCGTAAGATTCTCCTCTCCCTGCCATACGCCCACCGAAAGCTGCACGGCCAGATCCACCGTATCCCCCTTGTCATAGGGAAAATCAGCCGGCCCGCTTCCAAACAGCAGGACCTGGACCACCGCGCCGTCTCGGGATACGTATAGCTTGGTATGCTTTCCCCCGCCAAGAGGCTGCACATTCTCCACCCGCATGCCGAACAGGCCAAACACGGGCTCGGGGTTGCCCGTGCCGAAGGGGGCCAGCGGCTCCAGCGACTTGGCCAGCGGCACCGACAGGGCGGCGGGCTTGAGCTTGCAGTCCAGCCGGAGGGTGGGAAAGGGCATTTCCTGGCGGGCGGCATAATCCTCCAGCGCCCGGCGCAAATCCTCTATTTTCTCCGTCTCCATCGTAAGCCCGGCGGCCAGTTCGTGGCCGCCGAATTTTTGCAGAAGGGGGGCGGCCGATGAGAGGGCCTCAAAAAGATGGAAGCCGGAAAGGCTCCGGCCCGACCCCACCGCCGTATCCCCGTCCACCGATAAAACGATACAAGGGCGACCGTACCGCTCCAGCAGCCGAGCCGCTGCAATGCCCACGATACCGGGATGCCAGCCCTCGCCTTCCACGACAATGACCCGGCAAAACGCATAGCCCCTTTCCTCGATACGGGCCGCGGCCTGCTCCACGATTTGTTGCTCGGTTTGCTGCCGGCGTATATTTTCCTCCTGCAACTCACGAGCCAGCTCCTCCGCCGCCCTCCGGTCGGTCTCCAACAGCAGTCGTACCGCCCTATCCGCCTCTCCCATCCGGCCGGCCGCATTGATCCGTGGGCCCAATCCATAGGCCAGATGGCTCGCCCGCAATGGACGTCCTTCCAGTCCGCTCACCGCCAGCAGGGCGGATATGCCTGGGCGGGGATTCTCCTCCATCCGCCGCAGGCCCGCCCTGACAAGCGCCCGGTTCTCTCCCGTCAACGGCATGACGTCGGCTACCGTGCCCAAGGCGGCCAGGTCGGCGTACCGATCGTACAGCTCTTCACAGGACAGGTCCAACAGAGCGGCCGCCAGCTTGAAGGCCAGTCCCGCTCCGCACAGTTCCTTATAGGGACTGGGACAATCCGTCCGGTGGGGGTCCACCACGGCCAGGGCCGGCGGCAGATGCTCTCCTGGCAGATGGTGATCCGTGACCACCACCTCCATGGAAAGGGCGGCCGCGCAGGCAATCTCCTCTCCCGCGCTGATACCGTTGTCCACCGTCACAATCAGCGAAACGCCCATATTCCGCAGTTTCTCCACCGAGGCGCGGTTCATGCCATATCCCTCGCCGTTTCGCGAGGGGATATAATAAATGGCGTCCGCTCCCATCCGGATCAGGCAGTCATATAATATGGCGGTTGCCGTCACCCCGTCGCAGTCGTAATCACCGTAAACGGCGATACGCCGATGGGATTCCACCGCCTGCCTTATACGCGAGACCGCCTCGTCCATATCCCGAAGGGTAAAGGGAGAAGCCATTTCCCCCTCCTCCGACAAAAAGGCGTCGATCTCCACCGGATCGGTCAGGCCGCGGATGGAGAGAATCAGCGCCGCCAGCGGATCAATGCCGCACGCCTCGGCCAGCTCCCGCGCCAGCGCCTTATCCGCCGCAGGGATCAGCCATTTCTTTTCGGCCATTCTCCATCCCTCCTTTACCGCACCTGCCCTGGTGGCATACTACATATAGGTATATAT
>DXVY01000076.1 GCA_019417145.1 Clostridiales bacterium | reverse complement strand
AGAGACAGGCCTTTTTGGCTGCGGGGCGCTTTTTGCTTTTCTTGGAAAGGGGCTGGCGCCATGTTTGGTTTTCATAAGCGTAAAAAGGAATTTGACGCAAGTTATGACTGGATGATTGTGGGGCTGGGAAATCCGGGACTGGAATACGAGGAGACCCGGCACAACGCGGGATTCCTGGCTGTGGACGAGATTGCCGAAAAATACGGCGCGGATATTAAGAAGCTGAAATGCAAAAGCCTGTACGGCGATTGTGAGATTAGCGGGAAGCGTTGCCTGCTCTGCAAGCCCCAGACCTTCATGAATCATTCGGGCGAGGCAGTCAGGGACCTGGCGGCTTTTTATAAAATACCTCCCGCCCGCACCCTGCTGCTTTTCGACGATATATCCCTGGAGCCCGGTCGGTTGCGTATCCGCCGCAAAGGCTCGGACGGGGGACATAACGGGGTGAAAAACATTATCTATCTTACAGGGGCGGATGACTTTCCGCGCATCAAGATCGGCGTGGGCGCAAAACCCCACCCCGACTATGATCTAGCCAAATGGGTGCTTTCCCGCTTCAAGCAGGAGGAGATCGAACCTATGAAGACGGCCCTTAAAAACGCCGCCGCCGCCGCCGCTATGATCGTGGGGGGGGAAGTGGACGCGGCTATGAACCGATACAATCGATAAGGGGGATGGGCATGATTGCGGATATCAGCGGTTGGATGGCGGCCTTGGCGGAAAAGCTGGAGGAGGCCTTCGGCCGCCGCCTGCTGTTTCTGGGGCTGCAAGGGAGCTACGGTCGGGGAGAGGCCGGGCCGGACAGCGATGTGGATGTGGTCTGTGTACTGGATGAACTGCATCCCGCCGCGCTCGACGTTTACAGGACCACTGTACGGAATATGCCCGAAGGGGGCCGGGCCTGCGGCTTTATCTGCGGGTTGCGGGAGCTTGCCATTTGGCCGGACTATGATCTGTTGGGCCTGATGCTGGATACGCGGCCGGTGCGGGGCGACCTGCGGGAGCATCTTGGGCTGCCCGGCCGGCAAGCCGCCCGGACGGCGTTGGAAATCGGGACTGCAAACCTGTATCATGCCCTCTGCCATGGATATCTCTACGGCGATAGGGACCTGGACAGCCTACGGGATCATTACAAATCCGCCTTTTTTCTCATGCGGATGGCATGGTACCTGGAAACCGGGTTCTGGCCACCTACCGGCCGCGTTCTGCTGCGGGTGCTGGAAGAGCCTTTGGCCAGGGCGCTGGGGGCCATGGAACAGAGCGGCGCACAGGATGTTTTATCGGTCTTCTTAAACTGGAACAGCCCGTCTTCCGGTGACTTTTCCCGGCGGTTTTATCTGTTGTTCGCCTTTGCGGACGGTTTCCTTACCTACTATAGTTCAAAGGATTTGGAGGCATAATACGCATGCAGTTCCTTTATAAAGCCATGACCGGCCTGCGGGAGTATGGCGGATTGCTGACGGCTATCCGGCAGGAACGGCTGCCCGCAGCTGTTTCCGGCCTATCCCATATCCATAAGGCCCTGCTGATCGCCGCCCTGACCACCGACGCCGGGCAGCCCGGTCTGGTCATCACCGCCGACGAGGGGGAGGCTGTGCGGCTCAAGGAGGATTTGGAGACCCTGGGCAAGCGGGCGGTGCTCTTCCCCGCAAGGGATTTCACCTTCCGAAACCTCACCGGCCAGTCCAGGGAATACGAGCATGTCCGCTTGGGCACCCTGGCCAGGCTTATGGAGGAGGACTTCGACGTGGCGCTCTGCGGGGTGGACGCGGCGGTGCAGTACACCATCCCGCCCGCTGCGCTATACGGCCGCACCTTCACCTTAAAGGCGGGGGATAGCTTATCGCCCGCCCAGGGGGCGGCGCGTCTGCTGGCGGCCGGTTATACGCGGTCCGAGCAGGTGGAGGGGCCCGGCCAGTTCGCCGTCCGGGGCGGCATTCTGGATTTCTTTACTCCTGATCTGCCCCAGCCCGTGCGTGTGGAATTCTGGGGGGACGAAATCGACTCCATCGCCGCTTTCGACGTGGAGAGCCAGCGCCGGGTGGACACTATGAAACGGGTGCGGGTCACGCCGGCGGCCGAGGTGCTCTTTGATTCTGAGGCCGCGTTGGCGGATAAAATTGAAACTTTTCTTCAGAAAAAACGTAAAAAGAAGCTGTCCGATCAGGCTACGGCCCGGCTTCGGGCGGACATAGACAGCCTGCGCAACGGCGTGGGTGTGGCGATGGACCGTTATCTGCCCTTGGCCTATGACCCACCGGCCACTATTTTTGATTATGCAGAAAACGCCCTGCTTTTTGTCAGCGAGAGCGCAAAAATCCGAGAGCGGATGAAAAATTTCCTCTGGCAACAGGGAGAAGACATAACCGCGCTTATGGAGGAGGGCTGGTTGTGCGAAGGGCTGGATACCTATAGCTTGGACAGCGGCGGGCTGCTGTCCCGCTTTGACGACCACGGTGCGCTCTTGATGGAGAACTTTGCCAGAGGCAGCTATGACCTGCCTATTCGTGAGACGGCTAATTTTAATATGAAACAGTCCTCTCTCTGGAGCGGATCCTTAGATATACTGCTGGAGGATATCGGCGCCGCGCGAAAAGGCACCACCGTCATCCTGGCAGGCGGCGAGCGGGCGGCAAAGAACCTGGCCGAGGAGCTGAACCGACACGGAATGCCCGCCCAGTATATCGATCCGTCCCGGCAGGACGTTCTGCCTGCCGGCCTTTTCGTTACCACCGGCGGACTATCCGCCGGCTTCGAGTTCCCTGAGCTGGGTTTTACCCTCATTTCGCAAGGCAAGGCGGCGGGAACGGGCAGACGGCTGAAGCGGCGTCGGAAGGACGCAAAGGAGATCGGCTCGCTGGAGGAGCTGCGGCCGGGCGATTATGTGGTGCATACCGCCCACGGTATCGGCATATACGAGGGCATTCAGCAGCTGACGGTGGAAAAGGTCACCAAGGATTATATCAAGATCCGATACGCCGGACAGGATACCCTGTATGTGCCGGTGACCCAGCTGGACCTGGTGTCCAAATACATTGGCCCCGGCGAGGAGGCTGGCGTTCGGCTCCACAAGCTGGGGGGAGAGCAGTGGCAAAAGACCCGGGCCAGGGTCAAAAAGGCGGTCAAGGACATGGCAAAGCAGCTCACCGCCCTGTACGCCAAACGCATGAGCACGCCTGGCTATGCCTTTTCGCCCGATACCGATATGCAGAGCGATTTTGAACGGCGGTTTGAGTACGATGAGACCGAGGACCAGCTCCGCTGCATCCAGGAGATCAAGGGGGATATGGAACGTGCGGTGCCTATGGACCGGCTGCTGTGCGGCGACGTGGGTTTCGGCAAGACCGAGGTGGCCCTGCGCGCTGCATTTAAGTGCATGGCAGAGGGCAAGCAATGCGCCCTTTTGGTACCCACCACCATTCTGGCCTGGCAGCATTACCAGACCGCCCAGAGGCGCATGGACGGCATGCCGGTCAAGGTGGAGTTGCTCTCCCGTTTCCGCACGCCCGCTCAGCAGACGGAGATTATTAAGGAGATCCGCCGCGGCCATATCGACATGGTCGTAGGTACCCATCGTCTCATTTCAAAGGACGTGGGTTGGAAGGATCTGGGGCTGGTGATTGTGGACGAGGAGCAGCGCTTCGGCGTAGCCCAGAAGGAGCGGCTCAAGGAGCTCTATCCCAATGTGGACGTGCTGACCCTATCGGCCACCCCCATCCCCCGCACCCTGAATATGGCCATGTCGGGGCTCCGGGATATGTCCACCATCGAGGAGGCCCCGGAAGACCGCCATCCCGTCCAGACCTATGTGCTGGAACAGGACAACGGCATCCTTTTGGACGCCATCCGAAAAGAGCTGCGCCGTGGCGGACAGGTCTATTATCTGCACAACCGGGTGGAAAGCATCGAAGCCGTGGCTGCCCGGCTTCAGCAGAAGCTGCCCGATCATCAGGTGGCCGTGGCCCATGGCAAGATGAGCGAGGAAGAGCTGTCCCGGGTCTGGGAACGGCTTTTAGAGCATGAGATCGACGTGCTGGTCTGCACCACCATTATTGAAACCGGGGTGGACGTGGCAAACGCCAATACCTTGATCATCGAGGACGCCGACCGCATGGGCCTGTCCCAGCTCCACCAGCTTCGCGGCCGGGTGGGCCGTTCCAGCCGCCGAGCCTACGCCTATTTATGCTTTCGGCGGGGCAAGGCCCTTTCGGATATCGCCACCAAACGCATGGAGGCCATTCGGGAGTACACCGAGTTCGGCTCAGGCTTTAAGATTGCCATGCGGGATCTGGAGATCCGAGGCGCGGGCAATATCCTGGGCGGCGAGCAGCACGGGCATATGGAGGCGGTGGGCTATGACATGTATCTCAAGCTTTTGGCCGACGCGGTGGACGAGGAAAAAGGACTGGAGCCCGCGCCCGACGCCGAGTGTACCGTTGACCTGCGGGTGCAGGCCCATATACCGGAGGGATATATCGAGTCCCTGCCCCAACGGCTGGGTATCTACCGTCGTATCGCGGCCATACGCACCGAGGAGGATATGTCCGACGTGCTGGACGAGCTGATCGACCGGTTTGGAGAGCCGCCTGCGGCGGTCAAGGGTCTTATCGACGTGGCTATGCTCCGCAACCAGGCCGCTGCCCTGCATGTCACCGAGGTGGTCCAAAAGGACGATACCATGCTGCTGTATCTGGCCCGGCTGGATACCGAGCAGGCCGGTCGGTTGGCCGGCGCGCTCAAGGGAAGGGTGCTGCTGTCGGCGGGACAAAAGCCCTACCTGTCGGTGCGTATTTTAAAGGGACAGCAGCCTCTGGATACATTGAGAGAGGCGCTGGCCGCCATGGCCGGATAAAGGGGCGGGGCGGTCCATAGCATAGCGCTGAAAGCGAGGAGAATGGAAATGTTTAGGGAAATGAGACGAAAAAGGCAGGCGCTTGTCCCGGAGGAATGCACGGCCATGCTGGAAAGGGGGACATCCGGCGTACTGGCGGTTATGGGCGATAATGGATACCCCTACGCCGTGCCGCTCAGCTATGTGTATCATGACGGGAAAATTTATTTTCATTCGGCCAAGGAAGGACATAAGATCGACGGAATCCGAAAAAACGCTAATGCGTCCTTTTGTGTCATAGACCGGGATCAGGTTATGCCGAAAGCGTACACCACGTACTTCAGAAGCGTGATCGTATTTGGACAAATACGCATTTTGGAGGAGGAAGAGGAAATAGAGAAGGCCATACGGGCGCTGGCGCATAAGTATTACCCCGACGACTGCGCGGACAGCCGGAATCGGGCTATCCAAGGCGCATGGAATGCCTTTTGTATCATCGAGTTGACCACCGAGCACATATCCGGCAAGCAGGCCAGAGAACTGGCCGAATAGGCGGATATAAGCTAAGCGGGAGAAGCCGTATTTGGCTTCTCCCGCTTGCCTTATTATGCTATGGAACGGTTGTAGCGCCGAGGTTTCCATTTGCCTGCATCCTTCGCAATGCGGACCTTTCGCTTACTCTTTTCAATGTGGCTTTCTTGCCTTTTTTTACAAAATTCGCATTTTGTCCCTCTTACCCCCGAAGGCGCCTGTTCCACCGTTCGGCGGATCGGTCGCCCTTAGGAAAGGCCGCCCCTGCAATTATTTTCTCTTGCGAAAGACCCACAGGCGATTGAGGGCAAAATTAAAGAGCATGGTAAAGGCGGTTACGCCTATCTTTGCCGCTATATCCAGCAGGGGCGTACCCGAAACACCCCAGCCTTCGGTGACCAACCCCATGAGCAGTGCGCTGGCGGTAGCGGTAAGTGCGATGACGGCGGCAAATTTTATAAGTTGCGCGCTGAAAAAGCGCTTTTCGCTCTTAAAGGTCAGCTTGCGGTTGATGGCATAGCTGTTAACCGCACCGGCAATATAGCCCAAAGGCTGGGCGACAAAGGTTTCCACCGATAACAGGCCGGTCAGGATAAAATATACAGCCCAGTCGATCAGCGTGTTGCCCACGCCCACCAACAGGAATTTGATCAGTATAAAAAGCTCCGCCCGCCGCTTAGCCTGCCGTTCGGATCGCTCCTTGGATTGTCCCCCCATGGCCCGCCGTTCCTCCTTGATACGCGCTATATTTCGCTACGCCCCTCCAAGGCGCGGGATAGGGTCACCTCATCGGCGTACTCCAGATCTCCGCCTACCGGAATGCCGTAGGCCAGGCGGGTTACCTTGACGCCCATCGGCTTGAGAAGCCGGGAAATATAGCTGGCGGTGGCTTCCCCCTCCACCGTGGGATTGGTGGCCATGATGACCTCCTGGATCACCCCGTCGCCCAGGCGGGCCATAAGCTCCTTGATGCGCAATTGCTCCGGTCCCACCCCGTCCAAGGGGGAGATGGCGCCGTGAAGCACGTGGTAGAGCCCATTATACTCCCTTGTGCGCTCAAAGGCCATAACGTCCTGCGGGTCCTCTACTACGCAGACCGTGGATTTATCCCGGGCCTGGTTGGAGCAGACGGGGCAGAGCTCGCTGTCGGTCAAATTCTGGCAGCAGGCGCAGGTGTGTATCTTCCTGCGGGCTTCCAAAATGGCGTCGGCGAATTTCTCCGCCTGTCCCTCCGGTAGCCCCAGCACATGGAAGGCCAGCCGCTGGGCGGTTTTATGTCCGATACCAGGCAGCCGTTCAAATTGCTCGATCAGCCTGGATAAAGGCGCCACGCTGTATCCCATGGCTTACAGCAGACCCGGGATATCCAGGCCGCCGGTCACCTTCGACATTTCCTTTTCGGCCGTTTCATCCGCCGTGCGCATGGCTTCATTGACCGCCACGGCGATCATGTCCTCCAGCATCTCCACATCCTCCGGATCAATGGCCTCCGGCTTGATGGAGAGGGACTTGATCTGATGCTTGCCGGTCACGGTTACCTCGATCATGCCGCCGGCCGAGGAAGCGGTATATTCCCGCTGATCCAAATCGCTTTGCAGAGCCGCCACGTTTTCCTGCATTTCCTGGGCCTGCTTCATGATGGCGTTAATGTTATTGGGCGCGCCCGCCCCTCTGGGAATTCGAGCTTTCATGCTTCATACGTCCTTTCGGATGAATTTCTATGTATCGCCGCAGTCATGCGGCAAAAATAGCATGCGCTATTTTAACCGATTTATAAGAGCCCCAGTTGTCCGGCCCGCTTTAAAAACTGATCCAGCGGATCGGCCTCCTGGACCGTCGTTTCCTTTTTGTGGTAGGGGCCCAGCCGATAGACCGCTCCGGTCACCTCGGTAGCCGCCTTGCGGATCTGATCCCGGTAAAGGGAGTTTTCTCCCTTGACCAGATTGCGAAATTGAGAGTTCTTAGAATCGATGAGCAGCAGATCACCCCGGATATAGGCAGTGGATCCCTGTAGGACCCCATGGATCAGGGGACAGGTCTTGGACAGCAGTGCCAGAATTTCCGGCCACTGGGCACAGGGCGTATCCCCCTCCGGCGCATCGGCCGGCGTCTGGTTTGTCGGGGGTGCCGGCGGCGCCACGTTTTCCGGCGGCTGCGGGGGAGTGCCGGCGTTGGCCGGGGGTTCGTCCAGGGGAATGTCCGGTTGGAGGACGTCGTGGCCCGCGACGGGCGGCTCCTCCC
>DXVY01000075.1 GCA_019417145.1 Clostridiales bacterium | reverse complement strand
CGGCCGGTGTCGTGGAGGCTCTTGAGCACAATGAGCGCAAGGGGGAAACCGAAAGCCCCCAGAATCCCAGCAGCCGAAGCCCACAGTACATGGAAAGCAACGTGAGCAAAGGCGGCAGCCCCACCTGCTTACCGATGATCTTGGGCTCCAGGATATTGCGCACGATGGTGATAATGACATACAAAACAGCCAATCCCAGCGCGCCCAGCAGATCGCCGGACAGAAGCTTGAAAAGAAGCCAGGGGATCAGGACCGTGCCGGTGCCCAGGATGGGCAGGATGTCCACAATGGCAATGAGGGCGGCTAGGGCGATGGCGTAATCGTAGCCCAACAGCAGCAGGCCGATGGAGAGCTCGGTAAAGGTGAGCAGCATGAGGATGAGATAGCCGCGAAGCATGCGGAGAATGTTGGTGCTGAACATTTTTTTGGCGTCCAGCAACAGATTCCAGTGCCGGGCCTCCATCTGCCGCCGGATGAAAAGCACGATCTTGCTGTAATCCTTGGCGATGAAACAGGAGGCCACAATGGTCACAAGGGAGGTGACCACAATGCCCGGCAGTCCCCCCACAACACGGCTGGCAAAATCGGAAAGCAGGGAGGTCAGCGTATTGGCCACACTGCTGATAATGTTCTCCGGCAGAGCGCCGATGGTGGTCGTAAGGTTTTCGGGCAGACCGGCAAAAATACCCGAGAACCAGGCGTTGACGCCGCTGAACAATTGGGACAGCTTAGGAATATAGGAGGGCAGGGCCTTCGCAAGGGACAGGAGCTGGCCGTACAACTGATAGCCCGCGAAAACCAGTATGCCCATCACCGCCAAATAGGCCAGAACCACCAGCGCCACCGACCACAGCCCCTGGGGCGCCCGGGTCTTGCGTTCCAGCCAGCGGGCGGGCTTCTGGATGGCTGCGGTGAGCAAAAAGCCGATGACAAAGGGCAACAGGTATAGGATAAGAAAGCGAAAAACCAAATAGCATATGGCCGCGATCACCACGATAAAGGCAATGTTAATAAGGATCTCTTTTTTGCGCTGTATGGTCATGGGCTGTCATCCCTTTCCTTGCGTCTTTGCGCTTGTAATCCACCCCGCGCGGCCGTCAGGGCCGGAGCCGTGGGGGTCTGAAAAGATGCCGATAGCTATATCATACCCTATTATTTCCAGACTAACAAGCCGCATGTGCAGACACTACCGGAATATATTTGCATCACCTGGCAAAACCGCCAGAAACCATGATCCAGTCCGGGGATTTTTTTACGGCCCACCCTGGGAAAACAACTTGCAAGCGGGAGCGGCATATGCTATATTGTGTTAGTAACAAAAACAAATGTATGCGGGTGGTGGACGAAATGTTAGATTCCCATATGCTGCTCATCCATCCCGACGTGCTGCCCGACGTATACCGGCGGGTGGTGGAGGCCAAACGGCTGTTGGCCAGCGGCGAGGCTAAAAACGCCAGCGACGCGGCCCGCCTGTCAGGCATATCCCGCAGCGCCTTTTATAAGTACAAGGACGCGGTATTCGCCTACGATGAGCGGGCGGCCGGCCGTATTGCGACCCTGCACGCCGTGCTGCGGGATATGCCCGGCGTACTGTCCACCCTGATCACCGAGCTGTATCGACAGGGCGCCAATATCTTGACGGTGAATCAGAACATTCCGGTGGACGGGTCGGCGCTGGTCTCCCTATCCATTCGCACAGATCATCTAAAGGGCGACCTGGCCGGCCTGGTCGGTACCCTGCGCCAGGTGGAGGGTATCCTGCGCATCGACCAGGTGCTGGGCGGGTGATTCCGGAACCGGACGGGATAACAAAGAAGACGAAAGAAAGAGGTAGCGTATATGATTTATATAGCGATCATGGGCCACGGCGTGGTGGGCTCGGGCGTGATGGAGGTCCTGCAGCAGAACCACGAGGGCATCACCGGCCGGGCGGGCGCGGATATTCGGGTGAAATACATCCTGGATCTGCGGGAATTTCCCGATTTGCCCTATGCCGACCGGTTCACAAAGGATTTTGAGCAAATCGTAAATGACCCGGAGATCAAGGTGGTTGTGGAGACCATGGGCGGCCTGCACCCGGCCTATGAATATGTAAAGCGGTGTCTGGAGGCGGGCAAGAGCGTGGCCACCTCTAATAAAGAGCTGGTGGCCTGCAAGGGCGCCGAACTGCTGGAGATCGCAAAGGAGAAAAACGTCAATTTCCTGTTTGAAGCCAGCGTGGGGGGCGGCATCCCCATCATCCGGCCCATGTCCCAATGCCTGGCCGCCAACGACATATTTGAGATCGTAGGCATCTTAAACGGCACCACCAATTTTATCCTGACCAAAATGATTCGGGAGCAGATGACCTTTGACGACGCCCTGGCCCTGGCCCAGAAGCTGGGCTACGCCGAGCGGGATCCTTCGGCCGACATCGAGGGGCAGGACGCCTGCCGGAAGATCTGTATTTTGGCCTCTTTGGCCTTTGGAAAACATGTTTATCCCGACCAGGTGAAAACCGAGGGCATCACAAACGTCACCCTGACCGATGTGGAATACGCCGGTTCGGATAACCGGGTGATCAAGCTCATCGGCCGGGCCAAGAAACTGGACGGGGGCCATATTTTCGCGGCCGTCTACCCCGCCCTGGTCAGCCGGGAGAGTCAGCTCTCCTCGGTGGACGACGTCTTCAACGCCGTCATGGTCCGGGGCAACGCCATCGGGGACGTGATCTTTTACGGCCGGGGGGCCGGCAAGCTGCCCACCGCCAGCGCGGTGGTGGCCGATGTCATGGACTGCGTCAAGCACCTGGACGCCCGCAAGTATCTCTACTGGTCCGACGGACAGGAGGGATATGTATCCGACCCGCTGGAGGACAACGTCCGGCTGTATGTCCGGGCCAGGACGAAAGACCAGGCCGGCGCGGCCGGCGAGCTGCGCGCCACCTTCGGGGAGGTACACATGCTTTCCCGTCCGGGGGATACCGGAGACGAGTTCGCTTTCATCACCCCCCTATCCACCGAGCGGGCCCTGCGCAAGGAGCTGGGCGGCCTTTCCGGCCTGGAGGTGCTGTCGGTGCTGCATGTGCTGGATTAGGGAAGGCTGCATATGATAGAAATAAAAGTACCCGCCACCAGCGCCAATCTGGGATCGGGTTTTGACGCACTGGGACTGGCCCTCACCCTGTACAATACCGTGTACATGGAGGAGTGGGAGGGGATGGATATCGCCTCTCTGGACGACGTTGCCGTCCCCGCCGATGAAAACAACCTGATTTATTTGACCGCCCGACGGCTGTATGAAATCTGCGGGAAACCTTTTAAGGGACTGCGTATCCGGCAGCGGAACGACATCCCCATGGCAAGGGGGCTCGGCAGTTCGTCGGCCTGCTTGGTGGGCGGGCTCTTAGGGGCCAACGCCCTGCTGGGCGAGCCCTTGCGCACCGAGGACCTGCTCAACCTGGCCGCCGCGTTGGAGGGACATCCCGACAATGTGGCCCCCGCCATATTGGGAGGGCTGGTCACCTGCGCCATGGAGGAGGGCAAGGTCTATTCGGTCAGCGTGCCGGTGGCGGGCAATGTCCACTTTGCGGCCCTGATCCCTGAAACGCCCCTGCCCACCTCTCACGCACGCTCGGTGCTGCCCGAGAGTGTGTCTCGGGCCGACGCAGTTTATAACCTGTCCCGTGCGGCCCTGATGACCTCTTCCCTCTTCTCCGGTTGTCTTGAGAATTTGCGGGTAGCCACCGGCGACCGGCTGCATCAGCCCTACCGCATGGGCCTGATCAAAGGCTCGGACGCCGCCTTCCGCATTGTCCGGGAATTGGGGGCCTACGGGGTCTATATCAGCGGCGCCGGCTCTACCATAATGGCCATTATCGATAAGGAGAATGCTGATTTTGCCGCGCGTATCAACCACCAGCTCATGATGAACGGCGTCTTCGGCTGGACCGTCCGGCTGTTGGAGAGCGATCCGCAGGGAGCGGCCGCCAAAGCCGTCGCGGCGTGGCCAAAGGCCGGGGCGACGGCCGGCCGGTAGGCCCGGCAGGCCCCAGAGCAGGCCAAACGCCGGGGAGGCGGGCGGGTTGCATCCGGACACAAGGCCGTCCCTTGCAACCGTCATGCCCCCGTAGCGTCCTACATACAATCCGGCCGCTCCACCGTCCCGCGACGTTTTATTTGTTTTATATGTTTATGGATACAGAATTTATTTTATAGGAGGGTAATGCATCCTATGGCACTCATGGTAAAAAAATTCGGCGGGTCCTCAGTGGCCAATGCCGAGCGGGTTTTCAATGTGGCCCGCATCATCACCGACGATTACCGTTTAGGCAACGATGTGGTGGCGGTGGTTTCCGCCCAGGGCGACACCACCGACGATCTCATCGAAAAGGCCCGGGAGATCAACCCCGACGGTCCGTCCAAGCGGGAGATGGATATGCTCCTGTCGGCCGGCGAACAGATATCCATTTCCCTTCTGGCCATGGCCATTGAAAAGCTGGGGTATCCGGTCATCTCCCTGCTGGGCTGGCAGGCCGGCTTCCAGACCGATTCCAACTACTCGGCCGCCCGGATCAAGCGGCTGCATACCGATCGTCTCACTTCCGAGCTGGCCAAGAAAAACATTGTCATTGTGGCCGGCTTCCAGGGACTGAATAAGTACGACGATATCACCACCCTCGGCCGGGGCGGATCGGACACCAGCGCCGTGGCCATTGCCGCCGCCATCAAGGCCGACGTATGCCAGATCTACACCGATGTGGACGGCGTATACACCGCCGATCCCCGGAAGGTAAAAAACGCCCGTAAGATGGACGAAATCACCTACGATGAGATGCTGGAGCTGGCCACCCTGGGCGCCCAGGTGCTTAACAACCGCTCGGTGGAAATGGCCAAAAAATACAATGTGGAATTAGAAGTCCTGTCCAGCCTCCAGCGGCTGCCGGGCACAATTGTCAAGGAGGTAGTAAAAATGGAAAAAATGCTGATCAGAGGCGTGGCCAAGGACTCCAATGTGGCCCGCATCTCCATTGTGGGCCTGCCCGATTCCCCCGGCATCGCCTTTAAAATATTCTCCAAGCTGGGCCAGAAAAAGGTCAATGTGGATATCATTCTCCAGTCGGTGGGCAGGGACGGCACCAAGGACATCACCTTTACCGTGCCTCTGGACCAGTCCCGGGACGCCATGGCCGTCATGGAAGAGGTAAAGGCCCTTTACAATTGCCAGAAAATTGTATGCGACGAAGACGTGGCTAAGGTATCCATCGTAGGCACCGGTATGGAGACCCATCCCGGCGTGGCCGCCACCATGTTTGAGGCGCTCTATAACGCCGGCGTCAACATCGAAATGATCTCCACCAGCGAAATCAAGATTTCGGTCCTGATCGATAAGGACAAGGCCGATAAGGCCGTGGAGGCCGTGCACGACGCCTTTATTCGGTGAGGGCAAAACTGGATAACAGCAAAGGGGCCGGTGTTTTCACCGGCCCCTTTTTAACCCTACAGCGCAGAAGAAGTCATCCTCCTGCCTATTTTTCGCGACCTCTGACCCGCATGAAGAACAGCACGTAGATCAAAAGAATCCATATAATTAGATCATATATTCGCGGCCCGCCAAAAAGGATAATATCCGCCCCTATAGAAATCCCCAAGATGCCAAAAGAAATCAATTTGGGCAGCCATCCTTTTTCCTTGGTCATCCAGGTGAAATACGCAAACAGGGGCGAAAAGCAGGCAAAAACAGCCCACCCCTTTATAAAGCTCCATCCGTAGACCGAATGGGTGATCTCCGCCGTTACATAATAGGCGATCAACATTCCTATACAAAAGGGGAAAATGTGAACCATGGCTTTCTTTCTGGTCTTGCTGCATACCGAAATCAGCACGCCGATCAAAATCCATACGGAAAGCTCTGAAAACATCTGCCCAAAGGTCATGCCAAAATGCTGAACCGAATCATATATGTCCAGCAGCTTGCTGAGTATCCCCATCAGGCCGCCAAAAAGCAGCATGGCCAAAGGCGGCCCCATCTTTTTTATCATCTCTATTCCCCGCCATACAAATCATAGCGCCCCTCCCCGGGAATTCCATCCCTGGGGAAGGGCGTTTGCGTACAAAAACCTATTTCTTTCCGGCCTCTTCGGCGGCAATCCGCTGGTTTACATTGTAGCACAGGGTCATGAGGCTGTCCCCCAAATGGACATTTTCCACCGGAATATTGGGATATTTCACCGACAGGTCGTAGTGGCTGAAATTCCAAAAGCCCTTGATGCCCAGCCCGATCAACTGATCCGCCATAGCCGCCGCCTCCGAACGCGGAATGCAGAGCACCGCCACCTGCGGCAGGTTCTCCCGGCAGAATTCGTCCAGGCCGTCGATGTGGCGGACGGGGAATCCCCGCACCATCTGCCCGGCCAGGGACTCCTTTTTATCAAAGATGCCGATGAGCTGGAAGCCCCTGGATTCAAAGGACATGTGTGTGGCGATAGCCCGGCCCAAATTGCCCGCGCCGATAAGGATGGCCTTGCGGGTATGGTCCAATCCCAGAATCAGCCCGATTTCATGGAAAAGCTGTTCCACATTGTACCCGTATCCCTGTTGGCCGAAGCCGCCGAAGCAATTGAGATCCTGCCGGATTTGGCTGGCGGTCAGCCCCATGCGGTCGGAGAGCTCCCTCGAGGAAATCCGCACCACGCCGGCGGCCTTCAAATCGGCCAAAAACCGGTAGTACCGGGGCAGCCGTTTGATGACGGAAACGGAAATGGCGCCGTTTTTATGCAATGGTATCACACACCTTTGTCCGGGCGGTCGCCCGCGGCCTGATTCATAAAGGGCGGGGGAACCCGGCCGGGCCGCCCCGCCCCTTTTTTCATCCGGATAGCTTACTTGGACAGCTTCTCCACCGTCTGCATGACGTAGTCGCCGAACTCGGCGCAGGTGCAGCCGGTATCCCGGCCGGTAATCTGCATCTTCTTTTCCTCGTACATGCAGATGTCCAGCGCCCGCTCCAGCAGGTCGGCCTTGTCCTGCCGGCCGATGTGGGACAGCAGCATGGCCGAAGCACGCAGCATGGAGCAGGGGTCGGCGTACTTATCCCGGCCCTCGGCCACCATGCGGGGGGCCGAACCGTGGATGGCCTCAAACATGGCGTACCGCTTGCCGATGTTGGCGCTGCCGGCGGTGCCCACGCCGCCCTGGAACTCGGCCGCCTCGTCGGTGATGATGTCGCCGTACAGGTTGGGCAGGACGAAAACCTTGAAATCCCGGCGGCGCTTCTCGTCGATGAGCTTGGCCGTGGTGATGTCGATATACCAGTCGTCGGTGGTGATTTCGGGGTACTCCTTGCCCACGGCCTGGCAAATCTTTAAGAACTTGCCGTCGGTGGTCTTGATGACGTTGGCCTTGGTGATGATGGACACCCGGTCCTTCTTATTCTTGCGGGCGTACTCGTAGGCAAGCCGCGCGATGCGCTCGCTGCCCTCGGTGGTGGTCACCACAAAGTCCACGGCCAGATCGTCGGTGACATGGATGCCCTGGGAACCCACGGCGTAGCCGCCCTCGGTGTTCTCACGGAAGAAGGTCCAGTCGATGCCCTGGTCGGGTACCCGCACCGGCCGCATGTTGGCAAAGAGATCCAGCTCCTTGCGC
>DXVY01000074.1 GCA_019417145.1 Clostridiales bacterium | reverse complement strand
ATATAAGATACTAACAAATAACAGGATTACATAAAAATAAAGATTGCAATTTTGTAACCATTTGTTATAATGGAAAGCGGTAGGTTACAAAAATGTAATTTTTTTAGAGGAATATAGATGGAAAGGGGCTGACGGATGTGGAGAAGGAGCAACCGGCAAAGCGGATATGCGCCGCTGTGCGCTGCGGCTCCAAGAAGATATTCCGTCGCATCTACGGCTTTTTGTCGCTGGTTGGTCTGCGTACAGCAGGGGCAGCGGCCGCTTTTTATGGGCTGCTGCGGGCCGGTGTGGCCCGTTTGGGCGGCGCGGGCAAAAGCCGGCGGGAGCGGGTGATGACCCTTATAAATTACGTAGGCCCCATTGTGGCCGCCGCCGCGCTGGTGGTGACCGTGGGCTTCTGGTCGGCCAGGTCTTTCGGCATTCAGGTCCGTTACGAGGGACAGTGTCTGGGATGGATCCGAGGCGAGGAGGTTTTTGACCAGGCGTTGCAAGATATTACCCAACGGCTGGCCGTCTCCACGGGACAGGATCACATTGCCGATCCGGAGTTTTCTTTCGGAATGTTGCAGGGGCAGCCTCTTATGGATCAGGACGAGCTGGCGGCTGCGCTGGTGGAGCACACGGACAGCCTGTGCGAGGCCTACGGCCTTTTTGTCAACGGCCAGCTGCTGACGGCTGCTGCCGAGCAGGAGACCCTGCGGGCGGCTCTGGATGGTTATCTGGACGGCTTTTTAGCCGACACGGAGCAGGAGCGGGCAGCCTTTGTGGGGGACGTGACCATTGAGGACGGTCTGTATCCCACGGCTGCGGTCGATTCTCCGGCCCAGGCACGGGCGGAAATTGCCGCCGGCGGCACCGATCAGGCGCAGCTGCGGGTCAAGGTCATCCGGGAGGAGACCTATGAGGAAGAGATTCCTTTTTCCACGGTTGAGATTCCCGACGAGACCCATCTGGAGGACTACCGCAAGACCCAGGTCGCCGGCGTGAACGGCGTGGCGGCCGTAACCGCCCAGGTGACCTATGTGGACGGCCGGGAGGTGGAACGGAAGGTCATATCCTCCCAGGTGGTCACGCCGCCGGTGGACCAGCAGGAACTGGTGGGCACCATGACCATCAGCCAGTATGAAGAGCAGCAGGCGCTTGCTGCGGCCCAGATGGCACAGAATGACTACGAACTGGAATGGCCGGTAGGCGGATATAATTATATCAGCTCTTATTTTGGCGACGACCGGGGGCATAAGGGATATGACATTGCGGCACAATCCGGAACGCCCATTTATGCCGCTGAAGCCGGCGAGGTGGTCAGCATCAATTCCAGCGGCTCGGCGTACGGCCTGCATTTTGTTGTGGATCATGGCAACGGTCTGCAAACCCTGTACGCGCACTGCAGCTCCATCGACGTATCCGTGGGCCAACGGGTAGCCAGGGGCGAGACCATCGCCGCGGTGGGCCGCACCGGACGGGCAACCGGCAACCACCTGCATTTCGAGGTGTGGGAGGATGGCTATGTGGTCAATCCGTCTGGTTATTTTAACTGAATTATGTGAATAGTCCGTATAGTATACAGGGCGGGCGCACCGGATTTCCCCTCCGGCGCGCCCGCCATTTTTGTTTTTTAGGGGCCGGCGGCCGGTTGCAGGCGCATGCCCGTCCGGGCGCAGGGCGAAAAGCGTTCGGCGTTGGGCTGCCGGCGCCTCCCGCCGTCATTTATAGGATTTCCGAAAGGCGGACGGGGTGAGGCCCCAGTGCTTTTTAAAGACAACCTGAAAGAATTTTACATCCTTGTATCCCACCAGCTCGGCGATCTCGCTGATCTTTTTATCGGTGTTGGCGATCAGCCGTCCGCCGTGCTCCATGCGCATTTTTTGCAGGTAGTGCACAAAGGTGTATCCGGTATCCTGTTTAAACTTTTGAGAAAGATAGGGCTCGCTGTAATGCAGCTGTTGGCTGATGTCCATAAGGGTGATGGGATTCATGTAATTTTTTTCAATATACCGTTTTATGTAGCGGATGCAGTCGTCCGCCGCCGGTTCCACCTCATGCTTGCAGATGGTGCGCAGGGTATGGATAATGATTTCGATTATGTAGCATCGGATCAGAGCGATATAGCCGTTGCTTTGCCCTTCGTATTCCCGCATAATTCGGCGGATGATCCGCAGAATAGAGCCGTCCTCATCGCAGAAAAACATATGGGTGGGCTTCTGAATCAGAGCGGAGGTGTTAATCTGTATCAGGTAATGATTGATCAGCTGCTGAAAATCCTTGCAATTTTTAAAGGAGTGGTCCAGCAGCTCGGGCTTGAACAGCACGTTTACCAGATTGAAAGGCTTTTGGTCAATCAGGGCGTAGGCGTGTTCTTCGTCGTAGTTAATAATAAAATAGTCCCCCTGTTTTACATACATTTGTTTTCCGTTTAAAATGTGAATGGCCTGCCCGTCCACAATATAAGCCAGCTCAAAAAAGGCGTGCTGGTGGGGCGGGATGTTTCCCTGCATCAGGGTGACAATCTCGATGGCGTCCTCTTTCAAAAACCGTTTCTCCGGCTCAAAGTACATATGAAAAACACCCCCTATATTAGAAAATACGATGGTTGTTTTATTATAGCATAGCGATTACAATAAAATCAACGCGGATATGAAGAGCGGATTTGTGAAAACGGCCACGGTCTGTAAGCGCGGCCCGTTTTCCCGATGACCGCTTACATGCGCAAAGGAGGCAAAACATATGAAAAGGCTGTTAAAACATGTGCTTTGCGGGTCGCTGAGCCTTGCGCTGGGCGTGGCTGGCCTGCCGGTCACAGCGCCGGCCCTGGCGGCCGACCAGCCGGTCATCTATGACCTGAAGGTGGACGACCTGACCGAGCCCCTGGGCGTGGACGACGTCCCTACCTTCTCCTGGCTCATCCGGGACGAGGGGTTCGGCGGCGCCCAGTCGGCCTACCGCATCCGGGTGGCCACCACCGCCGAAAATGCGGCCGCCGGACGCGGGGACGTCTGGGATTCGGGAAAGGTGGAGTCGGCCGACAATTTTAATGTAAAGTACGGCGGGGAGCCCCTTTCCTCCAAGGCCGGCTACTACTGGACGGTCAGCGCCTGGGACGAGGCCGACGTCCTGCTGGGCACCAGCGAAACGGCCTATTTCCACACCGGTATCTATGATGCGGACGAGTGGGAAGGGGAGTGGATCGGCTATCCCCAGGCCCAGACCGAGAAAATGACCCTGGACGGGGCCCACTGGATCTGGCTGGGCGGCTCGGATACCTCCACCGCCGGCAGCTATGACGCCGGCACCCAGTATTTTCGCAAAACCTTTACGGTGGAAGATCCGAGCAATGTGACCCTGGCCCGCCTGGCCTGGACGGCCGACGACCAGAGCACCCTGTACTTTAACGGCGTGGAAATCGGTTCCACCCGTTCCTGGACCTACGGCGGCATGGCCGACGTCACCGACCTGGTGGTGGCGGGGGAAAACTGCATCGCCATGGCCGCCACCAACGGCGCGGCCGGCAACGCCGGGGCCATCGCCCGGATGATTATTGATTTCGCCCAGCCGGTGGAAGTGGAGGAGCCCACGGGATCTGCAAACGGGAACCTAGCCATAGGCAGAGAGGTCAAAGCTTCCTCGGCCGAGAACAACCCCGACTGGGGCTGGAGTCTGCCCTTCCTGGTGGATGGGAACCGGGAGAACGTCAACCCCAACAATGCGAACGAGCGGGCGGGCTATTCCTCCAGCGCCTCCACCGATTCCGACCACAGCGAGTGGGTATATGTGGATTTGGGGAAAGTGTCGGAAGTGAACAAGGTTGTCTTCTACCCATCCGCCCAGCAGGCCGACGGGGTCTGGACGGCCTGCGGCGCGCCGGCGGCCTACGAAATCCAGGTGTCCGACGACGCGGAAAAGTGGGAGACGGTCTATTCCGGCAGCTTTGAGACCGCCCCGGCGGCCGGTCCCCAGACGGCGGCGTTTGAAGCCGTCGACGCCCGGTATGTCCGATTCTACGCTTCCAGCCTTATTCCCCGGAACAATGCATACCGGCTGCAGCTTTCCGAGATGGAGGTCTACGGTGTCGCCGACCAGCCTGCCCAGACTACCCGGCTGGATATTGGGACCGACACCACCTGGACCGGCTGCACCGAGGAGGTGGAGGGCTGGAACCAGATCCAGTGTACCGCCGGCGACTGGACGAAACCCCAGCAGCATGTGCCCTATGGTTCCGACCCCTGGAAGACCAACCTGAGCATCAACGACGTGCAGAATGCCTCCCGTGCGGCGGTCAACCTGCGCCGGGAATTCCAGGTGGAGAAGGAAGTGGCCTCGGCCTACGCCTACATCTGCGGCCTGGGCTTCTTCACCCTGACTCTCAACGGCCAGCCGGTGACCGACTCGGTCATGAACCCCGCCCCCACCCAGTACGACTACACCTCCCTTTACTGCGTCTATGACGTAACCGCGCTTTTGCAGGCCGGCGGCAACGTGGTAGGCGTGGAACTGGGCAATTCCTTCTATAACGAGACCGGCGGCGTGTGGAACTGGCCCAACGCCCATTGGCGGGACAATCCCAAGTGCCTGCTGAACCTTCAAATCATCTATACCGACGGCTCCAGCGAGACCATTGTCACCGACCAGAGCTGGAAGGTCAGCCGGGACGGCCCCATCACAGCCAACAGCCTCTATTACGGCGACGAGTACGACGCCCGCAAGGCGCTGGTGGACGCAGAGGGCCGCAGCTTCGACCAGGTCGGCTACGACGACAGCGCCTGGATGGACGCCTCGGTGCTGGCCACCCCTGTCAATGAGGATGGGGAGGCGGCCGCTCTCAAGTGGCAGCACGAGGAGCCCAATATGCGCACGGCCACCTTCAAGCCCTCCCGCATCCAGCAGCTGGACGAAGATTCCTGGGTGGTGACCTGCCCGGTCATGACCACCGGCTGGGCCAAGCTCACCGGCATCAACATCCCGGAGGGGCAGGAGCTGACCATCACCTATTCGGAAAAGCAGCATGAGGACGGCACGGTCATGAAGCTGGGCGGCCTGGACGGCGAAGGGGAAAACTGGTTCTCCGAAGCCAACATCTGCCAGGACCACTACATTTCTGACGGTTCGGCCGACGCTGCCTATGAGCCCCGGTACTCCTACAAGGGCTATCAGTACATCCAAATCGACGGCTGGCAGGGCGACTTTACCGCCGACAATATTGAAATGTACCGCATCAACAACGCCATGGAGCAGGCCGGCCGCTTTGAAACCTCCAGCGAGATGATAAACGCCCTGCAGGCCATGATGGTGCGGACGGTTCTCAACAACCAGCAGGGCCGCATCACCGACACGCCGGTTTACGAGAAGAACGGCTGGACGGGCGACGCCAATGTGATGCTGGACACCATCCTTTACAACTTTGACGCCGAGAACGTCATGGAGACCTTCTTAAACATGCTGGCCGACACCCAGGAGGCCTTCGGCAATGTGGCCGATATCGTGCCCAGCGCCGATTCCTTTACCGACAACCATCCCACCTGGAATACCGTCTTCCCCTTCGACATCACCAAGATGTGCCGGTACTACGGCAACTACGCCTACGCCGAGGAGATGTACGAGGCCCTGCGCACCTTTGCCATGACCGATATAGGCATCATCCGGGGCCAGGGCTGGCTGTGGGCCGGCGGCAGCTACGGCGACTGGTGCTCCCCCTCCAACCTCACCGACGGGAACGCCCCCATCAGCGCCGGCGCTTCCGAAGGCTCCAAAATCACCGACAACGCCATGCTCTACGGCGCCTTAACCGAAATTGCCAACCTTACCCGGCTGCTGGCGGATAATGCCTATGATGCGGGCGACCGGGCCCAGGCGGAAGGCTATGCGGCCGACCTGGCGGTTTATGAAGACGCCCTGGAAAATATGTACGCCGCCTATAATGCCCGGTTCTTTGACCAGGCCAACGGCTACTACGACACCGGCGAGTGGAGCCAGGTAAACGATCGCACCCGCTACCGCCAGACCTCCCAGCTGGCCTCCCTGGCCTACGGCCTGGTGCCCGCCGAGCATGTGCAGAGCGTGGTGGACAGCCTGGCCCAGGATATCATAGCCAAGGACTATCATCTGGATACCGGCGTTGTGGGTACCAAGCTGATTCTGCCCATGCTGGATACATACGGCTATGAGGATTTGGCCTTCCGCATCGCCACCCAGACTACCTATCCCTCCTGGGGTTACTGGCTGGCCCAGGGCGCTACCTCCTGCTGGGAGAACTGGGAGACCACTACCCGTTCTCTGGATCACCATATGTTCGGCTCGGCCAGCGAGTGGTTCTATTCCGGCCTGGCCGGCATCCGGGACATTACGGGTGGTTACGAGACCTTTACCATCGACCCGGCCTTTACCGGCAGCTTAGACTATGTGAACTGCTCCATCGAAACCGTGCGGGGAACCCTTTCCTCCAACTGGAAGTTGAATGACGACGGCACCATCACCATGGAACTCACCGTTCCCTACGGTTCCACCGCCAGGGCCTATCTGCCTACGGCGGAAGCGGACGGCGTCCTGGTCAACGGCCAGGCGGCGGATTCGGCCGAAGGCGTGACGGCGGCCGAGCCGGAGGACGGCCGGTATTGCCTGACCCTCTCGGCGGGCAGCTACAGCATTGTCACCGGCAGCGACCTGGTGGAACTGTACAAATTTGCCCTGAATGACGCCATCGAGACGGCCGAATCCCTGGATACCGACCTGTATCCCGCCGACGTGCTGGCGGATGTGGAAGCCGCCCTGGAAGAGGCCCGCCGGCTGTCGGCCGCCGAAGCGGGCGAAGCCTTCCAGAAGCAGCTGAACGACGCCGAGGCCGCCCTGGCCGCCGCCATAGCCGGGGCCCAGGGCAGCGAAGCCCGGCAGGCCCTGTACGAAGCCCTGGCCCAGTACGGCGACGCCGATATGTCCGATGCCAGCGCTACCGAAGCGGCGGCCTACGCATCGGCCGTGCTGACCGCAACCAAGCTGGCGCAGGATTACACCACCGACGACGAACAGCTGAAGGCCGCCCGGGCCAATTTGGAAAGTCTTTACCGCCAGGTCGTGCTGGGCGAGAGCGAGAACCTGGCCCGGGGCAAGGCCGTGGATGCCTCCTCGGTCGAGAACAACCCCTCCTGGGGCTGGCAGGCCTCCAACCTGGTGGACGGCGACCGGCAGAACGCCAATTCCAACGGCGAATACGCCGGCCACTCCTCCAACACCAATATCTCCAACGACCACAGCGAATGGGTCAGCATAGACCTGGGCGAGAGCATGGATGTCAACAAGGTGGTATTCTATCCCTCCTGCCAGAATGAGGATGGGAACATGGTGGGCTACGGCGCCCCCAAGGCCTATGAAATCCAGGTGTCGGACAACGGGGAAACCTGGCGGACGGTATACACCGGCCAACTGGCCGAGATACCGGCCTACGGGCCCCAGACGGCCGATTTCGATACGGTGTCGGCCCGGTACGTCCGGCTGTACGCCACCAGTCTCTTTGCCAGAAACGGGGAATACCGGCTGCAGCTGACCGAGCTGGAAGTCTATAACCTCCAGGATTTGCCCGAACAGCCGGAGGGCCTTACCTATCTGGAATTGAGCAGCGGTAAACTGTCGCCCGTCTTTGATTACTTTACTGGTAGCTATACGGCGACGGTGGAAAAGGCGGTGCGCTCCATCACCCTGACTCCCT
>DXVY01000073.1 GCA_019417145.1 Clostridiales bacterium | reverse complement strand
CAGCAGGTGTACGCAGCTGGGGGACTGGAGGCCGTACGGGCCGACGGGGCGGAGAAAGCCGCGCTGCTTCTGGGGCTGGGAGTCAACCTCAACCTGGCCCCAGTGGCCGACCTGCCCGATACCACCGAGGACTACATATACCCTCGGTCCTTGGGGCTGGACCGGGATCAGACGGCTGCTTATGTGGCCACGGCGGTGGAAAGCATGCAGACCGGCGGCCTGTCGACTTGCCTTAAGCACTTTCCTGGCTACGGCCCCAATCCCAACACCCATACGGGGGCGGCCTATGACCAGCGACCTTTGTCCTCTTTTCTGGAGTTCGATCTTCTGCCCTTTGCAGCAGGGATAAACGCAGGGGCGCATTGTATCCTGGTTTCCCACAACACAGTGACCGCCATGGACGATATGCGCCCGGCCTCCCTTTCCCCGGCGGTGCATGAGATTCTGAGAGACAAGCTGGAGTTTACCGGCGTAGTGATAACGGACGACCTAGACATGGAGGCTATCCAGGCGTATAATGGAGAGCAGCCGGCGACCGTACTGGCCGTTCAGGCCGGCAACGACATGATGATCCTGTCCGACGCGGCCGGAGCGCTGGCAGATATCCGCGCGGCCGTGGACAGCGGCGGATTAAAGGAGACGGATATCGACCAGGCGGCCCTTCGGGTGCTCAGCCTGAAATACGCTATGGGATTGTTGAAATAAGGAGGGGGAAGAATGAAACGGCTTGCTATCATGAGCCAGAATTTACGATATGACACCTCCGGGCTCAACAGCCTGGACATACGAGGGCCACGGCTAAGGGTTATATTGGAGAAATATGCGCCTGACCTGATCGGCTTTCAGGAGGCCACGCCCCAATGGATGGGTTGGCTGCGCCAGAACCTCGTCGGCTACGAAAGCGTAGGCGTGGGCCGGGACAACGGCAGGGATAAGGGGGAGTTCGCACCCGTCTTTTACCGCGCCGACCGGTTTCAAGTAAAGGACAGCGGCACCTTTTGGCTCTCTCCCACACCGGACAGGGTATCCGGTCCAGCCTGGAGCGCCGCCTGTACACGTATTTGTACCTGGGCTCTTCTGGAGGACAGTAAGGGCGGTCTGGTGCTGCATATGAACACCCATACCGACCATGTGAGTGTGGAGGCCATGTGCCGGGGAGGCTCCCTAATCCTGGAGCGGCTGCGGGATATCCGGCGGCGGTACGGCGATATACCGGCGGTGGTGACCGGAGATTTCAACGGCGAGGAGCACAGCTCGGTATACGCGGTGATGACCGGGGAGGATTCCCCCGTAGCTGACAGCAAATATCTGGCAGCGGAACAGATTAACGCCTGCGGCAGCTTCCACAATTTTCTCAGGGTGGACGTGGAAAAGCACACCCCCATCGATTATATTTTTGTCACCCCCGATAGGATGGACGTAAACACCTACAGGGTTGTGACCGAGAATCCCGGCGGCGGCTATGTGTCCGACCACTATGCCATTTTTATAGATGCAAATATTTCTTGATAGGAAGCAAAACGGCTTACAAAGCCGAAACGCTTGCGCAGGCTTTGCACATTTTGCGTAATCGTTTTGGCTGTTTTGCATTCATCAACAAAAACCCGGCCTCCCCCAAGAGAGGCCGGGTTTTTATGCAAAAAGCGCCTTTTCTATATCCAGACAAATCTGATGGTAGATGGGTAAATGGAGCTCCTGCACCTTGTAGGTCTCCCGTTCGGGAGCCCGTATGGTCACGTGGGATATGTTATAAAGCTGTCCACCTGTCTCCCCGGTCAAAGCTATAACCGTAGCCCCCAAAGCCCGGGCCACCCCGGCGGCCTCCACAATATTAGCCGAATTGCCGGAGGTGCTGATACAGAGCAGGGCGTCCCCCTCTCTGGCCAGGCCAAGCACCTGCTGCGCGTAGGTAAGATCCGGGGACACGTCGTTGGAAAAGGCGCTGCCCAGCGGACCGCCCAAATCCAGCGGAATCACCGGCAACGCGTCCTGCAGGGTATCCAGGACCTTTGGGTCCACACAGGGCCAGCGGTGGGCCATGGCCGCCCGTTTAGCAGGCGATAAGGGCCGCTTTTTAACAAATCCCTTGCCCAGTTCTCCCGCAATGTGGCCGGCGTCGGCGCAGCTGCCGCCGTTGCCGCAAATAAGAAGTTTATGCCCCGCTCGGAAGGCGGCGATCAATAACTCTTCGGCGGCCAATATATCCGCCTCACATGCAGCCAATACAGGGTAACGAGAAATAACATCCAACATAATCCACGCTCCTCTACAGCAATGCGGCGGCCAGGGCGGCGTAATCGCCCAAATCATCCCCCAAAGCGGCCGGAAGAATTTCACACAGGCCGGCATTTATATACAGCGCTTCTTCTGCAATGGCCTTTTCCATTTCAGGAATCAGCAGATCCCCCGATCGGGCAAATACGCTGCCGATGATAATCCGCTCCGGGGCGAAAGCGTCGATGAGCATGGCCAGACCCCGACCCAGGTGCCGACCGCTGACCCGGTATACGTCGATGGCGGTCTGATCCCCGGCATAGGCCGCCTCTGCAATGGATTTGGCGCTGATCTTCTGGCCATTCTTCCAGTAGGCCGGCCGGACGCCTTTGGCTAGGGCTTCCTCTGCCATCTGTACACCCAAGCGGGCAATTCCCCCTCCGGAGCAGAATCCCTCCAGGGAACCGGCCTTTCCAAAGCCCACCGGCCCGGTTTCGGCAATGCGGATGTGCCCCACCTCTCCGGCCATATCTCCCGCGCCGGAATAAAGCTGGCCGTTGAGGATTAAGCCCGCGCCAAAACCCGTACCAAAGGTCAGGAAGATCATATGCCGACAGCCGCGGCCCGCACCGAATTTCCATTCGGCTATGGCGCAGGCGTTGGCGTCATTGTGAAGACGCGCCGGAAGCCCATACCGCTTTTGCAGCATCTCGCAGATAGGCACATGATCCCAGCCGGTCAGATTGGGCGGCCCCAAAATCAGACCCGCCTTGCTGTTCAGCGGCCCGCCGCAGGAAATACCGATGGCCTCCGGCCTCTGGTCCCCCATAAGACCATCGGCCATATGACAGAGCCGCTCCAGCATGCCCTCGGGCGAAATGGTCAGATCGGTGGGACAAGCTTCCCGCCGCAGAATGCGCAGGGAGTCTCCTTTGGCTTCTCCTACAATGACGGCGCATTTGGTCCCGCCAATATCAAACCCCAAGATATACATAAAAAATCCGTCCTCTCACCGTTTGTTCTGCCTAAAACATAACATAGATCAGCGGGATACACAAGGGGTGTTTTTATTTCAAATACATAAAGCCTTCCCCTTTTGAGAGGAAGGCTTTGGGATTACCGCACCTGAAGGGTCAGTCCCTCGGCGCCCGCGTCCACGGTCAGCTTGGCGCCGGGCAGCAGGTCATCCGCCAGGATCTTTCTGGCGATGAGGGTTTCCACCCTTTGCTCAATATACCGACGCAGGGGCCGGGCGCCGTATACAGGATCGTATGCCTGCTCCACAATGTAGTCCTTAGCCGCCGGGGTTACCGTGCAGGAGATCTGCTTATTCGCCAGCCGCCGATTCAAATCGGCAATTTGAAGTTCCACAATGGAGACCATGTTTTCCCGGGTCAGGGGCTTGTAGAATACAATCTCGTCCAAACGGTTTAGGAATTCAGGCCGGAAGGACTGCTTTAAAAGGGCGTTGATCTGCTCTTTGGCCTGGGCCGTTATCTCTCCGTCGGCGCCAATGCCGTCCAGCAGGAAGTTGGAGCCCAAGTTGGAGGTGAGGATCAAGATGGTATTCTTAAAGTCCACCGTCCGGCCTTGGGAATCGGTGATGCGGCCGTCGTCCAGCACCTGCAAAAGGATATTGAACACATCCGGATGGGCTTTTTCCACCTCGTCGAAGAGGATGACCGAATAAGGATGTCTGCGCACAGCCTCGGTGAGCTGCCCGCCCTCTTCATAGCCCACATATCCGGGCGGCGCGCCGATAAGGCGGGATACCGAGAACTTCTCCATATACTCGCTCATATCGATGCGGATGATATTCTTCTCGTCATCGAACAGGCACTGGGCCAGGGCCTTGGCCAGCTCGGTCTTGCCCACGCCCGTGGGACCTAAGAAGAGGAAGGAACCGATGGGGCGGCCGGGATCCTTGATGCCGGCGCGGGAGCGCATGATGGCCTCGGTGACCTTGTCTACCGCCTGCGTCTGGCCAATGACCCGTTTATGCAGGATTTCGGGCAGGTGGAGAAGCTTCTCTCGCTCGCCTTCCATCAGCCGGGCCACGGGGATACCGGTCCACCGCTCGATAATCCGGGCGATCTCCTCCTCGGTGACCTTGTCCCGCAAAAGGGAGCCTTCTTTTGGTTTGGAGGCGTCGGCCAGCTTTTCCTCGGCCTCCAGTTGCGCTTGCAGGGCGGGCAGACGGCCGTATTTCAGCTCGGCGGCCTTGTTCAGGTCGTAGGCCTGCTCGGCCCGCTCTATGTCGGCGTTTATCTCCTCGATCTGGCGGCGAAGCTCCTGTACCTTGCCAATGGCCGCCTTTTCGTTGTCCCACTGGGCCTTCATGGATTTAAACTGCTCCCGCATCTCGGCCAGTTCCCTTTGAATCTCGGCCAGATGCTCTTTGGAGAGAGCGTCGCTCTCCTTTTTCAGGGCCGCCTCTTCAATTTCATGTTGGATGATTTTGCGCTGGATCACATCCAGTTCGGTGGGCATGGAGTCGATCTCCGTACGAATCATGGCGCAGGCCTCGTCGATTAAATCGATGGCCTTGTCGGGCAGGAAGCGGTCGGTAATGTACCGATTGGACAGGGTGGCGGCCGCGATGATGGCGCCGTCCTGGATTTTGACCCCGTGGTAGACCTCGTACCGCTCCTTCAATCCCCGGAGGATGGCGATGGTGTCCTCCACCGTAGGTTCATCCACCAGCACAGGCTGGAATCGCCGCTCCAACGCGGCGTCCTTCTCGATGTACTGACGGTATTCGTTTAGGGTGGTGGCGCCGATGCAGTGCAGCTCGCCTCTGGCCAGCATAGGCTTTAAAAGGTTGCCCGCGTCCATGGAGCCCTCGGTCTTACCCGCGCCCACGATCAAGTGCAGCTCGTCGATAAAGAGGATGATCTTCCCGTCGCTTTTCTTGATCTCGTTCAAAACGGCCTTAAGCCGTTCCTCAAACTCCCCCCTGAACTTGGCCCCTGCAATCAGGGAGCCCATGTCCAGGGAAAAGATGGTTTTGTCCTTGAGGCTCCCCGGCACATCCCCCCGGACGATTCGCTGGGCAAGGCCCTCGGCGATGGCCGTCTTGCCCACGCCCGGCTCGCCAATGAGCACGGGATTATTCTTGGATTTACGAGATAGGATACGAATGACATTGCGGATTTCGTCGTCCCGGCCGATAACCGGATCCAGCTTTTTGGATCTGGCCCGCTCCACCAGATCCACGCCGTATTTTTTTAGGGCGTCATAGGTGGATTCCGGGGAATCGGTGGTCACCCGGGTCGCCCCCCGCACATCGGATAGAGCCTTTAAAAAGGCATTTTTGTCCACGCCCTGCTCCTTAAACAATCGCTTTAAATTTTGGTTAGGGTTCTCCAGCATGCTTAAAAAAAGATGCTCAACCGACACGTATTCATCCCGCATGCGGTCCGCTATCTTCTCGGCCTCGGCCAGGGTCTTGTCCAGGTCGGCGGATATAGATCTTGCCCGCCTCCCGGCCGGGCCCGCTGACGCCGGGCAGACTGTCCGCTAGATTCTCCACAGCTGTTTGGAATCGCGTTTCATCCAGCCCCATTTTTTTAATCAGCTGGGGGATCAGCCCCGCCTCCTGTTTCGTTAGGGCCAGCAGCAGGTGCTCCTGGTCCATACTCATATTCTGCCGACTGGCCGCAAGGCTCTGGGCGGCCTCCATAGCCTCCAAAGACTTCTGCGTAAATTTCTGTGCGTTCATATTGCTCCCGCCTTTCTGATCGCGCCCTGACGCGCCACGCAATTTGTTAACATAAAATGCAATGGCTGTAGTGTCTGTCCTTTACTGACCTTTATTGTAATAGTCCTATATGAAAAAATGTAGAAGAAATTGTGTCTAAAATGTAAATTTAGCACTCAGTATAATTGAGTGCTAAGGCGTTGTATAGAAAGTTCACAGCAACAGGGTTCGCAAGCCGTTTCTTATGACGGCGGCTTGCGATTGGAACGACAGATCCTTCTATTTTCAGCCATGTAAAGGCGGGTATATTTTACCCCTAGGGGAACGAACGGCTCCATAGGCTATGCCGCATTCTGACCGAAAGACCATACGGGAATAAGTAAGAAATATTCTCCGGCCTGCCGGCTGGGGCCCTTGTAGCCACCAGGCGAATAAGACAAAGGGATACGCGCTTATCCACAACCTAACGCCAAGCGCCACTAGTCGGTCTCTTTACAGCAAAAAGTCCCTATTCCATGCCATGGTCAAAGATTTTGCCCCCCTTCCGATGTGCGGGACAGGCGGTTTTCCCTGGCGAGTCCCGCCTTCCTTTCCGGATGTCTGACGCATACCCGTCCCGTCTGTGGCATATATTTTCATAATGGGAAAGGGGCGTGGGAATATGTTTCTGATCTGTCGAGGAAAACGGCTGCTGCTGGCGGCAGTGGCGTTGATCCTTTCGGCCGTCCTGGTTGCCGGCGGCTGCCTTCTTTACGGTGCGCTGGCAGAGGAAGAAAAGAAGGATTATATTAAATGGGTCGATTTCAACGTCCCTTATGCCATGCTGGAAAAGGCGCTGACTTTGGATGTGGATTCCCATGTAAAAAATGAAGCTGTACAGTTCAATTGGGTGGAGCTGCTGGCCTATACCGCCGCTCGCAACGGAGGCAACTGGTCGGGGGTAAAGACGACCAAGCTGGATGAGCTGGCCGCACTGCTGCGCCAAGGGAAAACACTGGAGGAACTGACCGAGAACCTTACATACTATTCTTATTATCTGGAGGCCTACACCGCGGTACTGGGCGGTATGGTGGGGCCCTATGAGGTGCAGGTAAAGGCCGAAAACAGCGAGGAGCTGCTCTGGGAAAGCCGCTATGGGCTGATCGCCTTTTCTCCCATTGCCAAAAATTATCCTTACAGCGACTACGATGACTTTGGCAGCAGCCGGGACTATGGCTACAAGCGCAAACATCTGGGCCATGATCTCATGGGCGCCACCGGCACCCCCATTATAGCCGTCGAGGGGGGGACGGTGGAGGCTCTGGGATGGAATCAGTATGGCGGCTGGCGTATCGGTATCCGTAGCTTTGACAAGAAAAGGTATTACTATTACGCCCACCTCCGCCAGAACTTCCCGTATCAGAAGGAACTGCGAGAAGGATCGGTGGTGCTGCCGGGAGATGTAATCGGCTACCTGGGACATACAGGGTACAGTGCCAATGAGAATGTAAACAACATTCGCCAACCCCATCTGCATTTTGGTATCCAGCTCATATTCGACGAGTCGCAGAAAGAGGGCAATAACGAGATATGGATCGACTGCTACAATATCGTGCGTCTGCTGCGGCGACATCAGTCGGAGGTAGTGAAAAATACCGAAACCAAGGACTACAGCCGTATTTATGACATTCGACCCGCCGGCAGTCCTGACAGATATACGCCGGAGAACGCCCCCGATCCTCTCTCCGGTGATACGCCGGATGGGCAGTCCGGACAGAACGACCAACAGGTAGATTCTTCCGAAGGGGTATCAGGCGGATGATCATGTAAGAGGATAGCATTGCGCAGCGGAGGTGTGCAGCCTCCGCTGTTTTTTGCAGATAAAATGCGAGCCATTCATCCGTAT
>DXVY01000072.1 GCA_019417145.1 Clostridiales bacterium | reverse complement strand
AGGCCAACCAGCAGGCCCTGGGACAGTTGGAGGCACGTCTGAAAAGCCTGGAAGCCTCTAATAAGCAGGAGCTGGAGAACATGCGGGAGGCCGTTTCCCGCCGGCTCCGGGAGCTGCAGGCCGATAACGCCGCCCAGCTTGACAGGATTCGGGGCACGGTGGACGAGAAGCTGCAAAAGGCCTTGGAGGATAAGCTTACCCAGTCCTTCGAGCGCGTGTCCAAGCAGCTGGAAGAGGTCTACAAGGGCCTTGGCGAAATGCAGAATTTGGCCGCCGGCGTGGGCGACCTGAAAAAGGTTTTATCCAATGTGAAAAATCGGGGGATCATGGGCGAGGTCCAGCTGGGCGCCATCCTGCGGGATATTTTGACGCCCGAGCAGTATGCGGAAAACGTGGCAGTGATTCCCGGAAGCCCCAACCGGGTGGAGTATGCCGTCCGCCTACCCGGCGACGGCAGCGCGCCGGTCTACCTGCCCATCGACGCCAAATTTCCCGCCGACGCCTATCAAGCCCTTCAGGCCGCCTATGAAACCGGCTCGGCCGAGGGGGTAAACGCCGCTTTCAAGGTCCTGTCCGACCGTCTCAAGGGCTTTGCCAGGGACATTCGGGACAAGTATATTGAAGAGCCCTATACCACCGGCTTCGCCGTCCTCTTTCTCCCTTTTGAGGGCCTGTACGCCGAGGTGGTCAACCGGGGACTGCTGGAGCCCCTGCAGCGGGATTATCATGTGAATGTGGCCGGGCCCAGCACCATGGCCGCCCTGCTCAATTCGCTGCAAATGGGCTTTCAGACCCTGGCCATTCAGAAGCGCAGCGGCGAGGTCTGGAAAATTCTTGGAGGGGTAAAGGCCCAGTTCGGCCTGTTCGCATCGGCGCTGGCCACCGCCCAGAAGCGGGTAGACCTGCTGGGGAAGGACCTGGACAGGCTGGTGGGCGCCCGCACCAGGCAGATCCAGAGGGTCCTGCGGGAGGTGGAAAGCCTGCCCCAGAGCGCCGCTCTCTTCTCCTCCCAAGAGCCGGCGGCGCAGGAACCGCCGGAGGAGATGTAGGAACCGGCCCTCTCTACGCAGAATCCCGCCCGTCCGCCGGTCTATCGGTCCTTATCCCTCCCGGCCGGACAGGGTCGCAAGACATGCGCCTTTTTCGGGCTGCGCCGATCCCCTGCGCACCGGCAGACGCGGGTGTGGGCGCTTACGGCGGTTTCGACCTCCCGTACCACAAGCGGACGGCCGTAATTCTTGCCCCCGTTCTCCCCTCCCGGGGACGGGACCTTTTTGCGCCCGTTGGCTCTTTAGTACGGATGCGGCCCTAGCGAAAGAGCAAGCAGGAAAGCCGCCGACAGCCTAAAGCTGTCGGCGGCTTTCCTGTATCTTACAATTTCATGGCTGACATTCTGCAATCCTCTCACAGATGGTTGCGATCAATGTGCCGGAGAGGGAGGAAAGCAATGACATGGCGCATTCGCCCGCGTCAAAATCGGACAGGCCGAACCTTTCCTTGAAAAAATCATAGAGGGCATGATACGACGCGCCGTACTTTTCGGCGTAGGCGCGGCCGCTCTCGCTCAGATGCACCCCTCTGCGGGGGTCCTGAATCAGCAGCCCGTCCCTGACAAAGGATGACAGCATACGGCAAACCGATGCCCGTGCCACGCCAAGGCGCACCGCCACATCGATGCAGCGGACCGCCGACTTGTTCTGCTCCGAAAGCTCGGATATGGTCAGCAGATAACGAAGCTTAGCGGGGGTAAGCCCTTCCATCCACCTATCATCCCTTCAATAAAAACGCTAATCATCTTTGTCTCTTGGATTCTTCCGCCCGCGGCTGTTAACCGGCCGCGGGCGGGATGATTTCTATTTTTTATGATGCGCGCATGCTCCGTGGCAGCAGGCGCAACCGTCCTTGCCGCCGCTGCAGCCCACGCAGCCGCCCTTTTTCTTCTGGCGGACGACGGCTATAAGCGCCGCCGCCAGCAAAAGGATCACAATGCCTAAAACAATACCCGTTGCAAGGTCCATATACATCACTCCTTATGCGGCTTTGCCGGCGGCCATAGTCCTTCTGCTCCTCTCGGCGGGGTCGCGGTTCGGCCGGAACAAGAGGAAGAGGAAACCCAGCAGCAAGAGGATGGCCACCACGGAACCGACGCCGAAATGGCCGGTGAAGAGCATACCCAGCTGATAGATCAGCAAACCGATCAGATAGGCGAACCCGCATTGATACCCAATGGCGATCAGGAACCACTTGACGCTGTTCATCTCACGCTTGATGGCGCCCATAGCGGCAAAGCAGGGAGCGCACAGCAGGTTGAAGGCCAGGAAGGAGTACCCCGAAAGGGCGGTGAAGGCCGCGCCCATGGTTTCGTATACCGTGCCCTCGCCGGCGCTGTAGAGGATGCCCAGCGTACCCACGATATTCTCCTTGGCGATAAGGCCGGTGACCGTGGCGACCGTAGCCTGCCAGTTGCCCCAGCCAAGGGGCGCAAAAATCCAGGATACCGCGTTGCCGATGGCGGCCAGGATGCTCTGGTCCAGCTGATCCTCGGCCAGCATGGTGAACCGTCCGTCCACAAAGCCAAAGAAGGAGAGGAACCAGATCAGGACGGTGGACAACAGGATGATGGTGCCGGCCTTTTTGATGAAGGACCAACCCCGTTCCCACATGGAGCGCAGCACCGTGCCCACCGTGGGCAGGTGGTAGGCGGGAAGCTCCATGACAAAGGGGGCGGGATCTCCCCGGAACAGGCGAGTTTTCTTCAGGATGATGCCCGAAACGATGATTGCGGCAATGCCCAGGAAGTAGGCCGAGGGGGCGATCCAGGGATTTCCGCCGAAGATGGCGCCGGCGACCATGGCGATAAAGGGCAGCTTGGCGCCGCAGGGGATGAAGGTAGTGGTCATGACCGTCATGCGCCGATCTCGTTCGTTTTCGATTGTGCGCGAGGCCATAATGCCGGGCACGCCGCAGCCGGTGCCCACCAGGATGGGAATAAAGGACTTGCCGGAAAGGCCAAATTTACGGAACACCCGGTCCAGGATAAAGGCGACCCGGGCCATATAGCCGCAGGATTCCAGGAAGGCCAGGAAGATGAACAGGACCAGCATCTGGGGCACAAAGCCCAGCACCGCGCCCACGCCGGCCACGATACCATCCAGGATCAGACCGGACAGCCAGTCGGCGCAATGCACGGCCGACAGACCGTCTTCAATGAGCACGGGGATACCGGGAACCCATACCCCGTAATCCGCCGGATCCGGCTCGGCATAGCCGTAGTCGCCCAGCACCGTGACCGCTTCCTGTAGGTCAGCGCCCGTGGCGGTTTCATAGGTGGTCTCCAGCGTCTCCTCGTCCTCCACGCTGTAGGTAATTTCATCGCCCGCATTATACTGTGCGGCAAAGGTCTGCAAAGCGGCGGCCGCGGACGCCTCGCTGAAGTTCTCGGACGCGGTGTCCAGCGCGGCCTCCAGGTCGCCCGTGTCCATCCCGTTTGCAGCGGCGTCGGCCATAAAGCCGCCTACTACGGCCGACGCGCCGCCGTATTCCTCGGCGTCGTCGTTGTATGCGCTGGAACCGATGGTGAACAGATGCCAGCCGTCGCCGAACAGGCCGTCATTGGCCCAGTCGGTGGCCCAGGTGCCCACGGTGGTGACCGATACATAGTAGATGAAGAACATAATGACCGCAAAGATGGGCAGGGCCGCCCAGCGGTTGGTGACCACCCGGTCGATCTTGTCGGAGGTGGAAAGCTTTCCATGCCCCCTCTTCTGCCCAAGCACGCCATGCATAATGCCGGCTATGTACGTATACCGCTCGCTGGTAATAATGCTTTCCGCATCATCGTCCAATTGATCCTCGACGGCCTTTATGTCCTCCTCCATGCGCGCGAGAAGGCCGGCGTCCAGGCCGAGCTGGGATAGGACCTTTTCGTCCCTCTCAAAAAGCTTGATGGCATACCAGCGCCGCTGCTCGGCCGGCTTGCCGGCCACCCTTTCCTCCAGACGCGTAAGGACCCGCTCCACCGGTTCGGAGAAGGTGTGCGCCGGGGCTGTATGGCCGCTTTTGGCAGCCGCCACGGCGGCCTGGGCGGCCTCCATGACGCCCTCTCCTTTCAAGGCGGAAATCTCCATGACCTTGCAGCCCAGCTTCCGGGACAGCTCGTTTACATCGATCTTCTCCCCGTTCTTGCGCACCACGTCCATCATATTGACGGCCACCACCACCGGAATGCCCAATTCCAGCAGCTGGGTGGTCAGATACAGATTGCGCTCTAAATTGGTGCCGTCCACAATGTTCAGGATGGCGTCCGGCCGCTCGCCGATCAGATAATTCCGGGCCACTACCTCCTCCAGGGTATAGGGGGACAGGGAGTAGATACCGGGCAGGTCGGTGATGGTGACGTCGGGCTGCTTTTTGAGCTTGCCTTCCTTTTTTTCCACAGTGACGCCGGGCCAGTTTCCAACAAATTGATTGGCGCCGGTCAGACCGTTGAACAGGGTCGTCTTACCGCTGTTCGGGTTGCCCGCCAGGGCGATTTTCCATTTCATAGGATTCTTTCCTCTCTTTCACAGCCGCGCCGCCCTTGGGCGACGGCCGCCAGTTTAAAAAAGGCAGTCCGCCGAAACGGCGCCTTACTCTACCTCGATCATTTCCGCGTCCGCCTTGCGGAGCGAGAGCTCATAGCCCCGGACCGAAACCTCCACCGGGTCGCCCAAGGGGGCTACCTTGCGCACCAAAACCTGGACGCCCTTGGTGAGCCCCATGTCCATAATGCGCCTTTTGATAGCGCCGCCTCCATGCAGCTTCACCACCGTCACCCTGTCCCCCGGCTTGCTGCCGCGCAATGTCTTCATCCTAATTCTCCTCTCTCGATCCAAATTCTGCTTGCCATATCTCGATCCAGAGCCAGCCTGCTGTCCTTCACGCTGAGGATCAGATTGCCTGCCAGCCGGGATACCACCATGATTTTCTCGCCCTCCACCAACCCAAGGTTGGCCAGATGCCGCCGGGTCTTATCCCGCCCGGTAATCCTAACAATACGACTTTGTTCTCCAATTTCCGCCAGCGTCAACGGCATCACACAAATCCCCCTCGCCTTGGTTAGTTTCAGCTAACTGTCGCGTAGTAAAGTGTACCACGCCCGCCTATTTCTGTCAATAGCCGAGACTAACATTTGTTAGCCTAAGCTTACAATCGAAATGTTACCGATTTGCAAACTTTTTTAAAGCTTTCCACATTTACATTTTCCCTATAAAATAGTACACTGAAGATAATGTAAAAAGCGGAGAGGACGAAAAGAAATGCACACCAAACGAGTGGGAATCATCGGATGCGGCAACATATACAGGATGCACGCCCATCCCCTAGCGCACATGGAGGAGACGCAGCTGGCGGCCGTCTGCGATATTCTGCCCGAGAAGGCCGAGGCTGCGGGCAGGAGCTATGGATGCCCCGCCTACGCCGACTATAAGGAAATGCTGGCAAAGGAGGGGCTGGACGCCGTGCACATCTGCCTGCCCCACTACCTGCACGCGCCCGTGGCCGTCTACGCCATGGAGCAGGGCGCCGACGTTGTGACCGAAAAGCCCATGGCCATCGCCCTTGCCGACGCCCAGCGCATGCGGGATACGGCGGCGGATACCGGGCGGCAGCTGGGCGTGATCTTTCAAAATCGCTACAATCCCGGCTCCCGGCTGGTCCGGGAAGCCCTGCAAAGCGGCGCCCTGGGCAAAATTCTGGGTATGCGCTGCCAGGTGACCTGGCGGCGGGACCAGGCCTATTACGATTCATCCGACTGGCGGGGCCGCTGGGATACAGAGGGCGGGGGCGTGATCATCAATCAGGCCATCCACACGCTGGACCTGATGCGCTGGCTATCCGGCGAGGAGCTCAGGGAAATTTCGGCCTCCATCGCCCATAGGGGCAACACAACCGTGGAAGTGGAGGACACGGCGGAGGGGCTGCTGACCTTTGCCAGCGGTCTCCAGGGGCTTTTTTACCTCACCGTTAATTACGCCACCGACGCCCGCACCCAGCTGGAGCTATGCTGCGAGAAGGGCACGGCCTTTCTGGACGCCGCCCGGGGCGTGGTCCGTCTCCATAACGGCCAAACAGAGGAGGCGGACGAGGACGGCGCGGACGCCGCGGCCTTCGGCGGCGGCCGGGACTATTGGGGCTTCAGCCACTACCGGCAGATCCAGGCCTTCTACAGGGATCCCAGCGGCGCTGTGGCGGCCGATTCCTGCGCGCAGGCGCTGCAGACCCAGGCCATGATCTGCGGCATCTACCGTTCGGCCAAAACCGGCCGCAAGGTCATTCTGTAAAGGGCGGCCGCCCCACGCCTTCCCTCCCCTGCCGGCGGGCAGGGGCGTCCCATGTATCCGGTCGGAGCGCCCCTCTGCCGCCGCAGCCGCCGGGTCTTTCGGACGGGCATTTCTGATTGTGCGACAAAAAACCGGCGCCCTGCCGCTATGAATAAACAAGGGAAAGAGCCGTCCCCTTTGGGGACGGCTCTTTCCCTTGCCTACCACCGGCCGCTTTTGTGAGAGGTTCCGGGACCATTCTCCCGTAAATGGCTGTTCGTTCCATTCTCCAGTACGTCTGCGCCGAAACCGCTTTGCACACCCGCAAAGCCCTTTTCCTTTTCCTCTCCTCTTCCGATTACCGTAGATCCTGCAGCTCCTCTAGGTAATCCTCAGCCAGCTCCAGCAAAATCGCGCGGTCAGGCGCGACGCCGGCGCAGCAAATTTTGGTCAGCAGCTTCTCCACCAACACTCGGTCGCTGGAAAGATCCAGCACCTCGGCGTGCTCCTCACCGTCGGAAACGCGAATTCCGTAAACGGGCACCCCTTCGCATTCTTCCGATTGGCACTCAGTAACGACAAGCGCGTAACGACGCCTTGGGGGCTCGCACACGTCCGTCTCCCTCATGTCAAGTGCCGACTGCATCCCATCCCTCCTAACAGTGACTAGGAATCACAAACTGCCACAGGTAATTATAAGCCACCCACCGGCCGGAGTCAAGGAACCTAGCAAAAATTTCCACAATTAATTTTCCTGAATTGTGTCTGATTTCTATAGGATGCGCTATATATTGTCACGTTGCGACAGCGAGATATTCCTTCTTCAGCCACGCGGCCGCCTGAGAAAGCTCGCCGGGTCCCGAAAAGGCATCTCTGTATACCTCTATCATAAAATCGCCGGCATAGCCGCGGGCCGTCAGCTGGGAAAAAAGCGCCCGGAAATCACAGGCGCCCCTGCCGGGGAGCAGGCAGTCGTCACCCTCGCTGTGGTCGCTGATGTGGACATGGGCAACCCGCCCGTCCATGGCATCCAGTACGGCCTTGGGTCCGAATCCGGCGCGTATGGACTGCTTGATGTCAAAAACAAAGGATATGGCGTCGCCGGACAGCCGCCGCAGGGTCTCGATAAATTCCGGGGCCGACGCCCGGTATTTGTTCACATTTTCCTGGAGCAGCACAGCGCCGTATGCCGCCGCGTCCTCCTGAAGCAAAAGGAACCGCCGGCAGTACTCCTCCACGGGCAGGCGATTGCCCACCCGATCTCCGTGCAGCACGATATACTTGGCGCCCAGAGCGGCGGCCGCGGCGGCGTATTTTTTATAAATCTCCCGGCAGTCCTGGAACCGGCGCATATAACCGGAAAAGAGCATATAGGATTCCAGGCCGGAGGTAAAGGGATGAACGGAGGTAATCCGCATACCGTATTCCTCTCGTATTGCCGACAGCTCCCGGACAAAGGATTCCGAAAGCTCACTCCAGCTATTCAGGAATATCTCGGCGGTCCGCACGCCGGATTCCCCCAACGCGCGCAACGCCTTTTCGGTTTCCATCGGATACAGACAGGCGGTGGACACGCC
>DXVY01000071.1 GCA_019417145.1 Clostridiales bacterium | reverse complement strand
CCAGATTGGGCTGGAAGACAATCTGCCGCAGCAGCTGGGCGCAGTCGATCCAAACAGGATGGCCGTCCAGAGCAAAGGAATCGTCAAGGGCGGATAGGGTGAGTTGTAGCACCTGGCTGTCGGCCGCCTTGTCGGCCGTGCCGAAGAGGGCCGCGCCGTACAGGCTATTTAGTTTCTTCTGCAAACGCTGGAAGTCCGGATAGGCCTGGCAGCCGCCGGCCAGCAGATAGGGAAGCAGAGCGTTTCGAGAAAGGGTCTCGGCGCGCAGGGGCAGGTAGAAATAGAGGCTCACCCGGGTAGTCTTAAAGCGGGGATTCTGGATAAAGATCCCCTCCACGCCGGGGGCCAGACGCACTCGTTCCGGCATAGGGTACCTCCTTATAAAATATATAAAATGCGGTGTGAGAACCGGTCCGGTACGGTGGGGCCGTGGCGCGCAAAAGCCCGCTGGGGCAAAATGGGAAAGGGCGCGGCCCATGAATCCGCCTACGGCTCCGAACTTACCAGACTAAATTATAGAAAATTATACCACATTCCTCCCCGCAAAGCCAGTGGAAGGCTGTGAATTTTTCTAAAACATCAGGAGGGCCCTTAGGGCAGCGTCAGTCGCACCGTATGATCCCGTCCGTCCAGAGGCACCGCGTCGGCGGGTAGGCCGTCCACCAAAAGCGAAAAAGCGCCTCCGCTCTTCTTTTCCGCTGTCAGGTGGATGGTGGAGCCACCCCGCCGCAGTAGGGCCGTAAAGGCCGGTAGGGCATCGGGCAAGGCGGGACGGAGCGCCAGCCGGTCCCCTTGTACGCGTAGCCCCAGCAGGTCTTCCACCACCGTGCGGTAATACCAGCCGGCCGAACCGGTATAGAGGGTCCAGCCGGCCCGGCCGGCCGCCTCTCGAGCGGCGTACACATCGGCTGCCATGGCATAGGGCTCGGCCTTGTACAGGGCGGCTGTGCCCGGCTGTTCGTTTCGGGTTACAGGAGAGATCATGCGCAAGAGGCCGTAGGCTTCCTCGGCGCGTCCGGCTCGGAAGAGGGCCCGGATCAGCCAGATGGCTCCATGGGTATATTGTCCGCCGTTTTCCCGCACCCCGGGCGGATAACCCCGGATATAGCCCGGATCCTCCTTTTCAAAGGGAGGAGCAAACAGTTTTATGATACCTGCGCCCTTGTCTACCAGCAGGCGCAAGGCAGCGTCCAGGGCGGTATTTTTGCGCCGTTCATCTGGCATGTCGGACAACACCGCAAAGGCTTGGGGAAGCAGGTCTATGCGCATCTCTCTGCTGTCTGGTCCCCCCAAGGCGCCACCGTCGTCCAGGAAGGCCCGCAGGTACCATTCGCCGGACCAGGCCTCCTTGTCCACTGCGGCCACCAGCTGGGAGGCAAGGGTATCCAGCCGTTCCGCCTTTTCTTCTGCGCCCCTATGGCGGCACACCGTAGCCATGCGCCGGGCGGTCAAGGCGGCGAACTGGGCCAGCCAGACACTTTCTCCCTTGCCCTGTTCTCCCACTCTGGACAACCCGTCGTTCCAGTCGCCCGCACCCATCAGGGGCAGGCCGTGCTGCCCCAGCCGGATGGTGTCAAAGGCCCGCAGACAGTGATCCAAAAGGCTACCCGACGCGCCTTTGGACGGGGCGAAATACCGTTCCGGTTCCCTTTCCGAGAGGGGCGGAGCGGACAGAAAGGGAATCTGTTCCTCCAAAATGTTCCGGTCACCGGTTGCATCCAGGTAATGACAAACCGCATAGGGCAGCCAAAGCATGTCGTCGCTCACCCGGGTGCGCACCCCTGCGTCCCGGCTGTGGGGCGGATCGGCGGGGAGGGGATGCCACCAGTGGAGCACGTCTCCCTCTTCAAACTGATGGGCTGCCGCCCGCAGGATGTGCTTTCTGGCCGCTGCTGGATTCCAGTACACTTGGGCGCACACATCCTGAAGCTGATCTCGGAAGCCGTAAGCGCCGCCGCATTGGTAGAAGCCGGTGCGGCCGAAGATGCGGCACTGCTGGATTTGGGCCGGCAGCCAGGTATTGACCAGAACATCCAGCCCCTTGTCTCCGGTCTGCACGGTCAGTCCCCAATCTTCCGCACCTACAGGTTGCGGAAGGGTATCGGTATCCAGCGCCCTGTGGGCCGCTTCTACGGCCTGTTCGCGGTTTTCCCCATAGCTGAGAACGAATTGGATTTTTTCCTTTCGCCAGGCTGGCAGCTCTCGCTTGACCACCACGGCCCCACAGGGATCGGGTAGGGGACAAAGGGTATGCTCGCCCCAGCGGCCGGATAAAAAGGCGCCTCGATCGCATACGCAGCCATCGGCCCCCTTCTGTAGCGTCGGTTGGTCGGCCGTTTGTTTCCCAGCGGTCAAATACATGCCGCCGGGCACGGAGGTTTGAAATGGATTATGAAGGTACAGACCGCCCCGCTCCCACTTGGCGGAGATCTGCCTGGCTCCCGCGCGGCTAACCCCCAGCACCGGCTCGGTATAGTAGGCAAGCTCAATAGGCTCCACAGCGTCTCCTCCCGTCAATTCCACGGTTATTCTCTTGGCGTCTCCTACAATTTCCACCCGTACTTCCGATTCAATGCCGCCCGCCAGGCCCAGGTACTGTGCGCCGCCGGGACGAAAGATGGGCAGGCTGCCCAGGATCAGATCGTAGATTCTGCCTCCTACCCGCAGCAAAAGCATTTCCCCGCGATTATCGGTGGCCGTATCGTTATACCAGGGGGTCAGCTTGTTTTCCCGGCAATTGAGAGCCCAGGTAAAGCCCAGGGCGCTGTCCGAAACCAGGGTGCCGAATCGCTCGTTTGCCAGTACATGGCACCAAGGCAGCGCCGGCCGCTGGGTGATCACGAACCGGTCGTCGGCGAAATAGCCGCCTGCCACCGTAACCGGCTGTTTGGCAGCGTCGGCCGGAAGCGGGTTCCCCACAGGGCGGCGTACCGGGTATATAGCTGCCGGTTCATAGACGGGCGCCGGCGGATGAATCTGGGTGGGACTGTCCGGCACGATGAACCGGGCGGCCGCCAGCAGGGTCTCATAGCTTTCGGCATGCCGGGAGCGATTGACTAGATGAATGCCCGCCTTTTCGCCGATCATGCCCTCGCAGCCCTCGGCGCGGATAAGCTGCCGCAGGGCTTCCTCGGCCGGCCGGTCATAATCGCCCTCCTGCGGATAGGCCAGCGCAAGATCGAAGGCCGTTCCATACCGTCGTAGCCGTCGATGAAGCCGGATATAGGGTTCGGCCCGTATGGCGTCGGCCGGATTTTTAATCTCCAGCAGCAAAATGGGCAGGTCGCCGGATATTCCCAAGCTCCACAGCCCGTCCACTCCGCGACGGTTGGTGCGGGCGGCGGTCAGACGGGCCTTGGAATCCCTGCCGGGGAACAGCAGTTCGGGCAAAACAGCCTGACAAAGGCGTCCCTCCAAGCTGCCGTCAAAAAGGGGCGCGGGGGCGGCCCGTAAGCTCTTACGGCAGTCCAGCAGACGATTTGCGGCCTCCTCCGGCGAGCGGCCTACCGTCATCAGCAGGGTGGCCATCCGCTGCCCCTTGGCCGGTAGTTCCATGGTGAGGCGTAGGGCGGCGCAGGGATCGGGCACGCCGGGCGACCCGTTAAGAGGTATATTTTTGCGCAGCAGGGCGGATACGCCTGCCGGCCGCTGCAAGATTTTCTCCCTGTCAAAGTCAAAGGCAAACGCCGTTTCCTCCGCAAAGCCGATGGCCAGGGATAGCTCGCCCCCCTCCCCTTCTCTGGGCCGGCGGGTAAAGAGCAGGAGGTTTTGATCGGGCTTATATTCCCCGTGGAGAAATAGGCGGGAGAAGGCGGGATGGGCCTCGGCGTCCTCCGGCCGGGCCAGGCTGGGCTCGGCATAAAGAAGCAGTTGCACCGTCTGCTTTCGTCCATTCTTGCTTCGCAGAGCAAAGCGGCGGATTTCACAGGGTTGGGTTTCATGCACCTGTATGCGCATACCGGCTTCCAGATTTTCAGTTTCCGCATAATAGGCGGCAAAACTTCCTCCAAAGACGGTTCGCCGACGGGCGTCTCCAATATAGAGGGGGGCGGCCGTTATAGAAAACGGACAGGTCTTGGATGCCCTCCCGGGCCTCCGGTCCTCCTTCCTGCTCACAGGTCTTTCCTCTCTCCCCGTTGGCTCTACCACGGCGAACAGCCCCAGCGGCCGGCGGAGCAGGTCCTCGCTGCGCCGTAGTACGTCTACCCCCTGACAGGATGAGATGCTGACGCCACAGTCGGCGGCCGTTACGGTCCATTCCCCGTTGGAAAGCAGATGCACACGAGGCTGTCGGGGGGAAATTATATCGAACTCCTCGATCTCAGACGTGGTTCTGCCCGGTTTTTCCGGCACATCCCGATGAATCAGATCGTTAAAGACCGGCGCGGCGGGCGGCAGCTTTTCTTCCAGCAGCTCCCTGGCGGCCGACATGGTTCCCGCCGCCATAAAGCGCTTTTGCATTTTTCCATTCTCCAACAGGTTGTAAACGGACAAAAGACTCATCCCCACGTGATGAGCCATATAGCTGCGCACCGGCGAGAAGCCGGCCGCACCGGCCCGATCGCGGGTAAAATCGGCCGCCTCGTAAAAGCCATATCTGCCGCATAGCCCCATTTTTTCCAACCGGTCCAGATTTCGTATGGACGTCTGGGGAATGGTGGGCAGGGTCAGAAAGGTGGCGTAGGGAGCGACCACATATTCGTTGTTTAGCTGCCGACGCAGGCCCAGACGCTGTATACCGTGAGCTTTGTACTGATAATTGAGCTGAGGGTCAAAGGCATAGAAGCCGCTTTCGCTGCAGCCCCAGGGCTTCCCCAACTCCCTGGCCCGTTTTTTCTGGCAGCGGATGCAAAATCGCAGCGCCTCATAGGAGAGGGACCCATCGGGTACGGGCAGCAGCAGATGGGGCATAAAGTATTCGAACATGGTGCCGCTCCAGGATACCGGACCGGCATAGCCGTCCTCCTTGGCCAGGGTTCGTCCCAAGGCGCCCCAATGCCTTCGGTCCACCTGCCGGGTGGCCACGGCGAAATAACTGGTGGTTCGGGATTCGCTCATGAGTAGGTCATAGTAGGAATTGGACATCTGTTCCTTTTCTAAATCATAGCCGATGCGAAAAAGCTTGCGCCGTTCATCGTACAAGGGCCCTAGGCGGGTTTGGTCGACCAGCCGGATAATCCGTCCGCGCAGGGCGGAAATGGACGGATCTTCCCGTTCATACTCCCGTAGACCTTCCTGCAGGGCGGTGAGACAGCATATGAAATTGCCCGAATCCACCGTGGAGACGTATCGAGGGCGCAGAGGTTCTAAAGTCTTGGTATCATACCAGTTAAGAAGGTTTCCCTCCCACTTTTCCATTTTTTCCACACTGGCGATACCACCGGTCAGACGCTTGACCATCTGGGCGGTCTCAATATAGCCCAGATCCCGGGCGGCCAGTGTGCTGAGAAAACAAAGGCCGATATTCGTAGGCGAGGTGCGATGGGCCAGCGCGTAGACCGGGGCCTCCTGCATGTTGTCAGGGGGAAGCCAGTTTTCCCCTTTGGTGCAAAGCTCTTCATAAAAACGCCACATGGCCGCCGCTTGACCGGCCAGTTTATCCCGCTGGTCGTCGGTCAGTCTGACCGGCCTCTTGCCTGTAGGCCGGGCTGTGAGTAGGACTACTGGCGGCGCCAGAACAAAGCAGAGGGCCGCCAGACGGGTTATGCTGTCGGGCATGAAAAAGAGAAGAACACCGGCCGCCAGGGAGGGCCAAAAACGGAAAAAGACGCCCCACCCGGTTCCCGCCTGTTCACTGTCGGCCGCCGTTACCCATTCCAGCAGGTTTTTGCGGCTTACATACTGCCGCCACAAGCCCAGAAAGGCCGCTTGCAGGCTCAGACAGGCGGTCTGGAAGAGAAGCAGGCAGTTCATGACGGCTTGGCTCAGCGCCGTAAGGGCCGCCGGCATAGCCTTGGCGTAATATCGTCGCCCCACAGCGGGCAGGCCGCCGGTCAAAAAGAGCATAAACGCGGTAAAAATCCCCGGGGCGGCCTGAGACAAAAGCGCTACGGCGGCCAGCCAGCCGGATGCCGCCGGCGTCAGGCAGCCCAGTATAAGGCATAAGGCGGCCAGCGTCGGCGTAATGGATCGGCGCAGGTTGTCCAAAAGCATATACCGGCAAAGACCGGATAAAGGATTTTTTACCAGACGTTTTTGCTGGCGGCGAGGCTTTGTCAGCCGCATGTCAAAGGTGAGGGCCTGCTCGCGGGCCAGCTCTACATCGACTCTGGCAGGGACGAAAACCCTGCCGGATTCCATGCGGTGACCGCCGTCAGTGGGCCGATCATGGCCGGGAGCTGGCCCGACGGGGATTTTTTTTCTTATCCAGGGGAGATTCTGCCAGTCGCCCCGGATCCACCGGTGCAGCCGGCTTAAATAGGACATGGCGCTGCCGGGGCAACCGTCGGTCACCTCTACGTCGGAGAGGTAGCCGCAGCGCAGCACCGAGCCCTCCAGGATATCGTGGCTCAAAACGCGTTCATCGGGCACGAATCCGTCCATCAGGGTATAAAAAGCCTCAGCGTCGATCAACCCCTTGCCCGCAAATATACTCCGCTCAAAATAGTCTTGATACAGATCGCCGGACAGGGTGTCATAGGCCGTGATCCCCCCCGCCCCCGACATGATGCGGGAAAAGGGGGTTTTGGCCGCGCTTTGCAGGGTTGTGCCCACCCTGGGAGACAGGATGCCGTATCCGTCGGTGACAACGCCTTTTTGGCGGTCGATCACCGGACGGTTAAGAGGATGTAGGGCGGCGGCCACCATGCGCCGGGCCGTGTCCAGGGGGGTCTCGGTGTCGGCGTCCAGCGCCAGCAGATAGCGTGTCCGGCGCAAAAAGGATATATCGCCCTCCATAGCGCAAAAGCAGCCGGTCTCCCCTCGGCAGAGTCGGATCAGTTGGGTGATGGCGCCTCTTTTTCGTTCCCAGCCAGCATAGGCGTTTTGGGTGCGCACCATGACGCGGCCACGGACCGCCAGGATGAATCGGTTTCCTTCCTGCCGATTGAGCCGGCGGATCACCCGCCGCAAGGCGTCGATGGCCTGGTTGTCCCCCGGCAGGTGGGGTTTATCGGCCTGTCGCAGATCTGCCAGCAGGCAGATTTTACAGTTGTCCTCTCCTGCCGGCGCATTGGTACGGGCCAGATGCAGCAGCCGGCCGGCCAGCTCTTCCGCTCGGTCGGCGGGAGGAACCAACTGGGAGACCACAATCAGGCAGGCTCCCTCTTCGGGTATACCCGTCTCCAGCTCCAACCGTGGCAGGAACGCGGGCTGGCTCCATAATCCCGACACCCAGTCCATCAAGGGGCGCAAAATCTCTATCATGGGTAAAAGGGCCAGAGGGGCGATCCACCAGGTTCCAAGCCAAAGGGCAAGAGATGCGCTGATAAGGACCGGCAACGCATATCGGCAGAGCAGGAGAAAAACGCCCAGCCGTCGGCGGCCGTCCCGGCCGGATCGGTCGGCTTCCCGTAGCCACCAGCCAATGTGATGCATCCGGGGATCGGCCCCACCGTTTTTCCCATAATCCGCCGCCTTGCGGCGCAGCTCTATGGCCAGCTGCACCTCGTCCATATGCCGTTTGCGGGCAATACGGGCGCAAAGGGATCGATATCGGCTACGGGATCCCTCCTCCATTTTTTCATATACGCCCGCCGGGTCACTTTTAAATATGGCTTCTACCGAGCAGAAGGTCTCGGTCAATTGGGTAAAATCCATGGCCGGCAGGGCGCGCAGGCCGTTTACCGCCGCGCTCATGCGAAAGGCGGCATCTTTTTTGGAGGCCTTGGCGTCGTATATGCTCTCCACCGCCTCGGCCGCCATGTGGAGAAAGGCCGCCTGTAAAAAGGCCGGAAGCGCGTCGGCCTCGGCTACGGTGAGTCCGTATG
>DXVY01000070.1 GCA_019417145.1 Clostridiales bacterium | reverse complement strand
GTACCCGGAGGGTATGGGATGAGAGAAGTCAGGCCGTGCCCGCTCCCAGACGCGGGGAACCGGGTGGATACGGGAGCTGGGAAGGCCCGGTAACTGTACCGGGAGGGTATGGGATGAGAGAAGTCAGGCCGTGCCCGCTCCCAGACGCGGAGAACCGGGTGGATACGGGAGCCGGGAAAGCCCGGTAGCTGTACCCGGAGGGTATGGCATGTGAGAAGTGGAGCCGTGCCCGCGCCATACGCATACAACCCGAGCCAATCAATACACAAGAAACGGATGGGATTCACAATGGGAAGACTTTTTGGAACCGACGGCGCAAGGGGCGTCGCCAATACCGAGCTGACCAACGAGCTGGCCATGCAGATCGGCCGGGCGGCCGCCATGGTGCTCACCCGCCACTGCGATAAAAAGCCCAAGATCCTCATCGGCAAGGACACCCGCATCTCCTCCGACATGCTGGAGGCGGCCCTGACCGCCGGCTTCTGCTCGGTGGGGGCCGACGTGGTGCTATGCGGCGTGGTGCCCACCCCGGCGGTGGCCTTCCTGGTGGGACAGAGCGATATGAGCGCCGGGGTGATGATCTCGGCCTCCCACAACCCCTGCGAATACAACGGCATCAAGCTCTTCAACCACCAGGGTTATAAGCTGCCCGACGCGCTGGAGGAGGAGATCGAATCCATTGTGTTGGACGGCGCGGCCGAAATTCCCGCCCCTTCGGGCGGGGAGCTGGGCCGCATCATCCACGCGCCCGAGCTGGTGGAACAATATATCGACCATATCGCCTCCACGGTGGATGTGAACCTGGAGGGCCTGGAGATCGCTCTGGACTGCGCCAACGGCTCCTCTTCGGCCACGGCAAAGCGGCTTTTTACCGCCCTAGGCGCCAAATGCCACATGTTGTCCGACCGGCCGGACGGGGTGAATATCAACGCCGGCTGCGGCTCTACCCATATGGAGAATCTGACCGCATATGTAAAAGAGCACCGCCTGCCCCTGGGGCTGGCCTTCGACGGGGACGCCGACCGCTGCTTGGCGGTGGACGAGACGGGGACGCTCATCGACGGGGACCGGCTGATCGCCATCTTTGCAAAAGAGTTGAAAAAGCAGGGCAAGCTGGCCGCCGATACCGCCGTGGTCACGGTTATGACCAATATCGGCTTCAAAAAGTATTGCAGGGAAAACGGGGTCCGCATGGTCACCACCAAGGTGGGGGACCGGTATGTGCTGGAGGAAATGACCCATAAGGGCTACAGCATCGGCGGCGAGCAGTCGGGTCATATTATATTCCGGGAGTACGCCACCACCGGCGACGGGCAATTGTCCGGCGCGCAGTTGGCGGCGGCCATGGTCCGTACGGGGCAAAAAGCCTCCGAGCTGGCCGCCTGTATGCAGGTCTTCCCCCAGACCATGATCAACATCACCGTGTCGCCCGCCGGCAAGGCCCTCCTGGATACCGACGAGGAGATCCTGGCCGCCATCGACGCGGCCGCCGCGGAGCTGGGCGAGACCGGCCGTATCCTGGTGCGGGCGTCGGGCACCGAACCCCTGGTGCGGGTCATGGTGGAGGGGGCCGACCAGGCCGAGATTGAGGCCATTGCCGGGCGGGTGGCCGACGTCATTCGCCGGAGGACGGCCTGATGCGGTTTGTCAGGGACTTCGCCGACTACCAGCTTGTGGACGCGTCGGCCGGGGAGCGGCTGGAGCGGTGGGGAGACATCATTCTCATCCGCCCCGACCCCCAGATCATCTGGGATACGCCCCGGGACAATCCCCTGTGGAAAAAGGCCCACGCCCGATATCATCGTTCGTCCAGCGGCGGCGGGCATTGGGAGACCTATAAAAGGGTGCCCGACGTTTGGAGCATCGGCTACGGCGGGCTGCGCTTCAACCTAAAACCCATGGGCTTCAAGCATACGGGTCTTTTCCCCGAGCAGGCGGTCAACTGGCGGCTGATGGGGGATATCCTCCGGTCGGCCGACGATGGGGGGCGGCCTTTCCGGGTTCTCAATCTGTTTGGGTATACCGGCGGGGCTACGCTGGCCTGTCTGGCCGCCGGGGCCCATGTCACCCATGTGGACGCCTCCAAGGGCATGGTGGCCTGGGGCAAGGAGAATGCCAGAGCCAGCGGCCTCGCGGAGCGGCCCATGCGCTGGCTGGTGGACGACTGTGTAAAGTTTGTGGAACGAGAGCTGCGCCGGGGCAACACCTACGACGGGATCCTTATGGACCCGCCCTCCTACGGCAGGGGGCCGAGCGGCGAGGTGTGGAAGCTGGAGGAGAAGCTTTCCCGGCTGCTGGAGCTGACGGCGCGGCTTTTAAGTGATCGAGCGCTGTTTTTCCTGGTCAATTCCTATACCGGCGGCCTGTCGCCCACCATCGTCAAATATATGGTGGAGCTGACGGCCGGGCGGGGAAGAGCGGGAAGGGTGACGGCGGACGAGATCGGCCTGCCGGTAACCGACCGGAAAATGATCCTCCCCTGCGGCAATACCTGCGTGTGGCTGGCCGACGGCATACGGCCCGACGCCGAGTAGCATAAACCGCCTGTGCCCTGGACCGCCGTGGGGCGGCCGGGAGTCTGCAAAGATCGGAAGTATGGTATGGAAAATATCATTGAAGTCAAAAACGTATCCTTTGAATACTATGAGGACGATCAGAACATAACCGCCATATTAAAGGATTTCAGCCTGGATATTAAAAGGGGCTCCTTTACCGCCATACTGGGCCACAACGGCTCGGGAAAATCCACCCTGGCCAAGCTGTTGAACGGCCTGAACAGGCCCAATAGCGGCCAGGTGCTGGTGGACGGCATGGACACGGCCGACGAGGCCCATGAGATGGACGTGCGCCGCAAGGTGGGCATGGTCTTCCAGAATCCGGATAACCAGCTTGTGGCTACCATCGTGGAGGAGGACGTGGCCTTCGGACCGGAAAACCTGGGGCTGCCCCCTGCGGAGATCCGCCGCCGGGTGGATGAGGCGCTGCAGGCCGTGCGTATGTACGAATACCGGGAGCACGCGCCCCACAAGCTGTCGGGCGGCCAGAAGCAGCGGGTGGCCATCGCCGGCATTATCGCCATGGAGCCGGCCTGTATCGTGCTGGACGAGCCTACCGCCATGCTGGACCCCCGGGGCCGGGCCGAGGTCATGGAGACCATCCGGCGCTTAAACCGGGAAAAGGGGATCACCATCGTGCTGATCACCCACTATATGGACGAGGCGGCGGCGGCCGACCGGGTGGTGGTCATGGATACGGGGAAGATCGTGCTGGACGGCACGCCGAGGGAGGTCTTCTCCAAGGCCGAGATCGTCAAGGGAGTGGGGCTTGACCTGCCCCAGCCCACCGAGCTTATGTATGAACTGAAAAAGGCCGGCATCGACCTGCCCGACGGCGTCATCACGGTGGACGCCTGCGTGGAGGCGCTGACCGGCGCTTTGCAGGAGGAATAAAATTTGTCTTTTTTATCGGTTAAAAACCTATCCTATGTGTATTCCCCCGGCACCCCCTACGCCAAGACGGCCATTACCGACATAAACCTCTCTTTTGAGAAGGGGGAAACGATCGGGGTCATCGGCCATTCGGGATCGGGTAAATCCACCCTGATCCAGCATCTCAACGGGCTGCTGCGGCCCACGTCCGGCCAGGTCCTGCTGGACGGGAAGGACATTTGGGCCGACCCCAAAAAGATACGAGACGTGCGCTTTCAGGTGGGGCTGGTTTTCCAGTACCCCGAATACCAGCTCTTCGCCGAGACGGTGTACAAGGATATCGCCTTCGGCCCCTCCAATATGGGCTTGCCCGAGGAGGAGATCGACCGCCGGGTGCGGCAGACGGCCGGGCTGGTGGGGGTCACCGAGGATATGCTGGAAAAGTCCCCCTTTGACCTGTCGGGGGGGGAGAAGCGGCGGGTGGCCATCGCCGGGGTCATGGCTATGGAGCCGGCCGTGCTGATCCTGGACGAGCCCACCGCCGGGTTGGACCCGGCCGGCCGGGATCTGATCCTGTCCCGCATTCAGGAATACAGGGACAGGACCGGGGCCGCGGTGCTGCTGGTATCCCACAGCATGGAGGATACCGCCCGCGTGGCCGAAAAGGTCCTGGTCATGAACGAGGGCCGGGTGTTTATGTTTGATTCCGTGGCGGCGGTCTACAGCCGTCCCGACGAGCTTTCGGCCATGGGCCTGAACGTGCCCCAGGTGACAAGGGTGTTTATGGGGCTAAAGGAGCGGGGCGTTCGGGTGCCGGCCGGCGTGTATACGGTGGAGCAGGCCAAGGCGGCCCTGCTGCCCCTGCTGCAAAGGAAAGGGGGCGGGGCGGATGCTTAAGGACATTACCCTCGGCCAGTATTTCCCGGCCCATTCCCCCCTGCACAAAATGGATCCCAGGGCCAAGCTCCTTCTGCTGATCCTGCTGATCGTTTTTATTTTTATAGCGGGCAATCCCTTCTCCATGGGGTTGATGACCGTCTTTATCGTGGCGCTGCTGCTCCTTTCCCGCGTGCCGCTAAAGACCTATCTAAAAAACATCAAATCCATCTGGCTGATTATCCTGCTGACCGCCGTTTTGAACCTGTTTTATGTGGATGAGGGGACGGCCCTGGTGGACTGGAAGTTTATCCACATCACCACAGTGGGCGTGGAGCGGGCGGTTTTCATGGCGGTGCGCATTATCCTTCTGATCCTTTCCAGCGCCCTGCTGACCTATACCACTACGCCCACCGCCCTGACCGACGCCATCGAGCGGTTGTTGTCCCCGCTGAAGTATGTGGGACTGGGGGGCGCGGTGCACGCCATGGCCATGATGATGACCATCGCCCTGCGGTTTATCCCCACCCTTATTGAGGAGACCGAGAAGATCATGAACGCCCAGAAGGCCAGGGGGGCGGATATGGAATCGGGGGGACTGCTCAAACGGCTCAAGGCCCTGCTGCCTATTTTAATCCCCCTGCTGGTATCCTCCTTCCGCCGGGCCTACGACCTGGCTGAGGCCATGGAGTGCCGCTGCTACAACGGCGGCAAGGGCCGGCAGCGTATGAAACGGCTGCGGTTTTCCCTGGTGGATTTGTTTGGAACCCTCCTGTGCGTCGCCGTTTGTACCGGCGTCGTGCTGTTGGGAATATTTTTGTAAGACCGTATGGCTGCGTGAAAAAACCGGACGGCGGGGACCGTCCGGTTTTTTGCGCTTATCAGGATGGAAATATGAACCCCGCTGTCCCAAAGGCAGCGGGGTTCAGTGTGTATGGATGTTTAATTCTTTAGAACTACTCCTTTTACCCTTCTGAAAAAAGCGTCGGCGACATTTTTGTTGTATTAGCGGTTTTCAGACATGTTTTCGCAAAACATAATAACTGCTTGCGCTGTCTTTTCCGGCAGGGTTCTGTAATAATTCAGCAAGATTTTTTCCTGTGCAGAAGGATAGGTAACATTGTCATCCTCATTGAAAAACTCCGCCATTGTAAGCCCCAATGATTTGACTAACATTTCTAAGGTTTCTACCGTGGCGCTTTTATTTCCTCTTTCAAGATTTCGGATATGGCTTTCCGAAACCTCGCTATCCTGAGACAATTTATATATGCTAATATTTTTGTTTTCTCTTATTTTCTTCAGTCGGTTCCCAACATTCATTACAAACCTAATTTATATTCATTATATAAGTTTAGTATGGTTCCCGACTATTGATAAGGCATCTATAGGACTGGAATAATAACACTATAAAGCTGTTATGCGTTGGCAGACTGCTTATATAATTTTTCGCAAAATGCAAGAACTGCGTTTTCCGTTTCATTTGGTAAGGCTCTAAAATATTTCAATAGTAACTTTTCTTCACAGGTTAGATAAATGGCTTGTTCATCTTCATTAAAAAATTCTGGTAAAGCGATATGTAACGATGCAGTCAGTAATTGTAAGGTATCTACTGTTACACTTTTCTCGCCATTTTCAATATTTCGAATGTGACTCTCAGATACCCCGCTGTTGAGAGACAACCTATATATACTGATATTTTTGCTCTGTCTAATTTCTTTTAATCGTTTCCCCACATCCATTTTAAAGTGCTCCCCAAATGATACTTTATTCTGATTATAAGTTGATTCGATTCTTTTGATAAGGTATCTATAGTGTTGACATAGCAAAACTATAGAGCTATAATTGCTTTAAGAGTTAAGGGAGAAGTGGGGAAGCATGATTAGGAAACCAAATAGAGTCGAAAACAAAATCCTCTTGATTACGATTCTTTTGATTCTTTCATTATTTTCGCTAAATCATGAGATTTTTTATTCTGAAACGCGCGATGCTCTTTCGGAACCTTCTAAATACATAAATTCTGTTTCAAAATCCTGCGGTATAGAATCGTCTTTACCACAAAAGACATATAACGGCGGCTTACAAATTTCCTATATAGACGTAGGGCAGGGCGACAGTATATTCATAGAACTTCCCAACGGAGAAACGATTCTTATTGACGCGGGAAATCCAGAGGACGGGCAGCATGTTGCGCAGTACATCCGGGACAACGGGGCGGAAAAGCTGGATTACGTCATAGCCACCCACCCCCACGCCGACCACATAGGCGGACTGGCTGAGGTGATAGACGCCTTCACGGTGGAAAACATATATATGCCCAAAGCGACGCATACGACCGCCAGTTATGAAGACCTACTCCAGACCATCCAAGCAAAAGGTCTAAAAATAGAAACAGCGAAAGCCGGCAAAAAGCTTTTTGATGACGGAAGACTACAAGCCGAATTTTTAGCGCCAAACAGCGATTCCTATTCCAATCTGAACAACTATTCTGCTGTCCTTATGCTCACATATGGGAATAATAAATTTCTGTTTATGGGGGATGCCGAGGCGGAGAGTGAAAAGGAAATGCTGTATGCCGGCTTTGACCTTTCCGCCGATGTGTTAAAGGTAGGGCATCACGGCGGCAGTGCCTCCACAACCGATGATTTTTTAGAAGCCGTAAGTCCCTCCGTCGCCGTTATAAGCGTAGGGGCGGACAATTCGTATGGAAACCCCCACGCTGACGTGTTGGCCTCCCTTTCCGAACGGGGGGCGGATATTTGGCGCACGGATGAAAAGGGAACGGTGGTTGTCACCAGCGATGGGGCGACAGTTACCCTAGATCAAATCTTTACCTCCATACAGCCCGGCGCACCGCCGGACATGGGCCATCAAGACGTTACCGTTTACATCACAAAGTCGGGAACCAAATATCACCGCGCGGGCTGTCGCTATTTAAGTAAAAGCAGTATGCCGGTTTCCTTGGAGACGCTGGACACCGAGAAATATTCTCCCTGTTCCATCTGTAAGCCGCCGCCAAAATAGAAAAAGGCCGCCGCAAGTAAAACTTGCGGCGGCCTTTGTGCCGTCGTCCTGTGTTTTATGTCTGGATGTGAACATCTGTGTCGCGCAACCGTCCTCCATGAGGGCAGGGGGCCCCGGCGCTTCACCTGCCGTATCTGAGGGGATGACCTATCGAAAAGGTATAGGCACCGAGCCAACAAAGGAAATCCCACCACCCGGGTATACAACGATTGGGTGCGGGCACGGCCAAACCAAAGGGCCCCGTTCGAATGGTATAGGCACCGAGCCTATAAGGTAAACCTTCCCACCCAGGTAAATAACGTCTGGGAGCGGGCACGGCCCGGTCGGCCGTGCCGACAGCCAGGACGCGGGGAGCCGGGTGGAACCGGGACCTGGAAAGCCCGGTAGCTGTACCTGAGGGGACGACCTATCGAAAAGGTATAGGCACCGAGCCTATAAGGTAAACCTTCCCACCCAGGTATACAACGACTGGGAGCGGGCACGGCCCGCCGGCAGGCGCAGGATCGCCCACCCGGTACAGCTACCGAGCGAAAAAGGCCTCGGTATCCACCGGCCCGGAAACGATTGGGTGCGGGCACGGCCCGCCGGCGCTTCTTGTCACGCCTCGCACCGCTCGCTGATCTGGAAGAATCCTCCTACG
>DXVY01000007.1 GCA_019417145.1 Clostridiales bacterium | reverse complement strand
GGCCGACCCGGAGATCTTTGAGGAGGTCCTTTACGACTACGACACCCTGCTGCGTCGGCTGCGGGAGCAGGCGTTTTTAAATGCCGGCGTCAAAATTCATCTGATGGACGGCAGACAGGAGGCGGAAGGTAGAAACGACCTTTTGCATTACGAGGGCGGTATTCGATCTTACTGTGAGTTTTTAATGGAAAAGTCCAAGCGGGAGAAACTGACCCCCGAGCCTATTTATCTGTCTACATCTAAAGGAACCAGTACGGCGGAAATCGCCCTGCTTTTCAATGACGGATATGATACCAATATCATATCCTTTGCCAATAATATTCATACGGTGGACGGCGGTACCCACGAGACGGCATTTAAAAATGCGCTCACCAGGGTGATTAATAATTATGGCCGCCGCTTTAAGATTCTAAAGGAAAGCGATCCTAAGCTAAGGGGAGACGATATTCAGGAAGGCCTAGTGGCCGTGATCAGCGTTAAGTTGACCGACGCCCAGTTTGAGGGACAAACCAAGGGCAAGCTTGGCAATACCTCCATGGGTACGCTAGTCAACAATTTGATAAATGAGCAGCTGTCCGCTTTTTTGGAGGATCATCCGCCCATTGCCAAAATAATTTTGGAGAAAGCCGTGGCTGCGTCCAATGCAAGGGAAGCGGCGCAGAAAGCGCGGGACCTGCAGAGAAGCAAGACCGGCCTCGCCAAGGTGCGCATGCCGGAAAAGCTGGCGGACTGCATTTCCGACGATATGAATCTTACCGAGCTGTATATCGTAGAGGGCGATTCGGCCGGCGGTTCGGCCGTAAAGGGCCGGGATCGAAACTATCAAGCAATTTTACCATTGTGGGGAAAAATGCTGAATGTGGAAAAGGCGCGGGTAGATAAGGTGTACGGCAATGAAAAGCTGGCGCCGGTGGTGATCGCGTTGGGCACGGGAATCGGAGAAGATTTTGATATCTCCAAGCTGCGGTACGGCAAGGTGGTCATTATGGCTGATGCCGATGTGGACGGTTCCCATATTCGCACGCTGCTGCTCACCTTCTTCTTCCGTTATATGCCTGCGTTAATCGAACAGGGGCATATTTATCTCGCCCAGCCCCCCTTGTTTAAGGTGGAAAAAGGAAAAAAGCACTTTTACGCTTTTTCGGATGAGGAAAGGGATAAATATATTGCCGAATTGGGCGGCGGCGCCAATGTTCAGCGATACAAGGGTCTTGGTGAAATGGATGCCGAACAATTGTGGGAAACCACTATGGATCCTGAATTCCGCACTATGCTCAAGGTGGAGATGGACGATGCGCAGAAGGCCGACGCTACCTTTACTATGCTAATGGGCGATGAGGTAGAGCCTCGCCGGCAGTTTATTGAACAAAACGCGCTGTTAGTTGAGAATCTGGATATTTAAAGGGCGAAGGTGAAAAGCCTATGGATGAAAAAAATGAGATCTACAGCGGAATCATTCGGGCGGAATTTGCCCTGGAAGCCGAAGATGTCAAAGCGGCGTTGCAGCTCAGCGGACGTTATAAAAGCCATGTGGGACTGCATATCTTTCAGTCGGTTCTAGCGCTTCTGGGCATGGCGGTTTTCATTTCCAGCATCGTCGCCAATCCCACGAATCTGGTAAACTATTTTCTAACGGTCGTATGTCTGCTTCTGCTGGGACTTATTTGGATATATCCGGCAATTGTTGAAAAACGTGCTATTGAGAAAACAGTGGATGGCCGAAAAATCCGAGTGGAACTGGAACCCAATCGGATCCATATATGTATTCCGGAAAACGAAACCAATGACAGCTTTTCTCTGGAGGAGCTTGCGGCCGTAAAAAAGAATGAAAGCATTTTTCTTCTGGAGTTGCCGGGCGGGTCCATGCTGGTGATTCCCCTGCGCGCCCTGCCCGCCGGCAGTATAGCTGCGGCGGATGAAATTCTGCAAAAAGCAGGAAGACCGGATATTATATCGGAGCCGGAAGAAAAACAAGCAGACGATTCGGAAAAATAAGATGTGTCATTATGCCGGACGGGTAGGTTTTGCTATAGGTCCCGGCGTGGGGAAGCACGCACACATTAAGAAATTAGGTGAAACAAGTTGAGCGATTTCGCAAAAATTTCTGAGAATCAGAAAATCGTCCCGGTTGAGATCGTACACGAGATGGAAAAAAGCTTTTTGGAGTATTCCATGTCGGTCATCGTCAGCCGCGCCCTGCCGGATGTACGGGACGGGCTCAAGCCGGTCCATCGTCGGATTCTATACACCATGCATGAAAACGGTCTGACGCCGGACAAGCCCTACCGTAAATGCGCGGATACGGTGGGCGCCGTGTTGGGACGATATCACCCGCACGGAGACGCCAGTGTATATGACGCCATGGTTCGAATGGCGCAGGACTTTTCTCTTCGCTATATGCTGATCGACGGGCACGGAAATTTTGGTTCCGTGGATGGATATCCCGCCGCGGCCTACCGATATACCGAAGCGCGCATGAGCAAAATTGCCCTGCATATGTTGGATGATATCGATAAGGATACGGTGGATTTCGAGCCAAACTACGATGATCGGCTCAAGGAACCCAAGGTTCTGCCCGCCAGGTTTCCCCAACTGCTGGTCAACGGTTCCTCGGGCATTGCAGTGGGTATGGCCACCAATATTCCTCCGCATAACTTGGGCGAGGTTATCGACGGCATGTGCTGCCTGATTGATAATCCGGACGCCGAGCTGGATGAGCTCTGCGAACACATAAAAGGACCTGATTTTCCCACCGGCGCGCTTATTATGGGGAGGGCCGGCATCCGGGCTGCCTACGCCACCGGTCGAGGAAAAATAACCGTGCGGGCCCGTACCGAAATTGAAGAGCTGCGCAACGGCAGATTTCAGATTATCGTCACCGAAATTCCCTATATGGTCAATAAGCAAAATCTTGTTAAGTCCATTCTGGATCTGATTACCGATAAGCGGATCGATGGGCTGGACGATGTGGTAGACTATTCCAACCGGGAGGGAATCCGTATTGTAATTGACCTGAAAAAGGATGCCAATCCACAGGTCGTTTTGAATCATTTGTTTTCTTATACCCAGCTGCAAACTACCTTTGGCGTGATCATGTTGGCGCTGGTAGACGGCCAGCCCAAGGTGCTTACCCTCAAAGAGATGTTGCAGGATTATATCAATTACCAATGTACCATCGTCGAGCGGCGCACCCGCTTTGATCTGCGCAAGGCAGAGGAACGGGCGCACATTCTGGAGGGATTGAAGATCGCTCTGGACTTTATCGACGAGGTCATTGCCCTTCTGCGTGCTTCCAAATCCATACCGGAAGGAAAAAATAATTTGATGGAGCGCTTTGGACTGGATGATATCCAAGCCACCGCTATTGTCCAGATGCCCCTGGGAAGATTGACCGGTATGGAGCGGGATAAAATTGAAGAGGAACTGGCCGGGCTGGTGGAAAAGATAAATGATTATAAGGATATATTGTCCGATCATGCCCGTGTGCTGGATATTGTCAAGACCGAAGCGCTGAACCTGCGGGATAAATTTAGCGATGAGCGGCGCACCGAGATTACCGCTGTATCCGGGGAAGTGGATATCGAGGATTTGATTCCGGTGGAGGAATGCGTTCTGACCATGACCAAGGCGGGCTATGTCAAACGCCTGCCCTCGGATACCTATTCGGCTCAGCACAGGGGTGGCCGCGGCATTTTGGGCATGGCCACCAGAGAGGACGATTATGTGGAAAACATGTTCGTCTGCTCATCCCATGATTATGTGCTGCTATTCAGCAATCTTGGACGGGTTTACCGGATGAAGGCCTATGAAATTCCCGAAGGTAGCCGTACCTCTAAGGGTATGAATATCATCAATCTGTTGCCCTTGCAGGCTGGAGAAAAGATCACCAATATGCTGCCGGTATCCGAGTTTGATGAGCGGCGGTATGTTTGTATGGTGACCAAGCACGGCATTATCAAGCGCACCAAGCTACATTTCTATGATACGGCCCGTAAGGGCGGTGTAATCGCTATCACCTTAAATGAGGGAGATGAACTTTGTTGGGTGCGCATTACCAGCGGTGAAGATCAGCTGATGGTGGCGACTAAAAAGGGTATGGCCATTCGATTTAAGGAATCGGATGCCCGCCCGTTGGGCAGGACGGCCAGGGGCGTGCGCGCCATCCGTCTACACGGACGAGAGGTAGCATCTGACGAGACGGATGTGGAATCCCTGGATATGGAACAGGAGACAGATAACAGACTGCTTGCCGACGAGCCCGATGAAGTGGTAGGCATGGCGGTGCTTAGAGAAAACGCGACCCTTCTCACCGTTACGGAAACGGGATATGGCCGTCGCAGTCCCCTGAGCGACTATCGGCTGCAATCCCGGGGCGGCAAGGGATTGACAAACTATCGGACCGCGGCATATGGTGATGTAGCAGCCATTAAAGTGGTGGATGAGGATGACGACATTATCCTTATTTCTTCTGACGGGGTCATCATTCGTATCCCGGTAGCGGAGATCAGCCAGTTTGCTCGGCCTGCAAAGGGCGTCCGGGTTATGCGGGTGCAGCAGGGGGAAAGATTGCTTACTCTGGCACGGTCACCCCATGACGAGCAGGAGGCTACCGACCTGCCCGAGACGGACGACGCGCAGGAGACCGAGCCCGTGGAAGAAACAGAGTAAAAACAGACGAATAGAAAAAGTAAAAGGACATGCGGACCGATTCCTGTCAACTGGTTGGCATGTCCTTTCTTTTTATATCAGTGAAAAACAAAAATTTTTTATTGATACCTGCGCTGCCAACCTGCCCTCCTCTCGATCACAATTTATTGATATATCGTTATTTATACAAAAGTAAGTAGATATTAATCACCATAATTAAATAACTACTTAAATTCATCGATAAAAACAATTGAATTTCGACATTATTTGTGGTATCATGTCACATATAACAGGAATATATACAGTATATATTCCTGGCGAAAATGGATAGGGAGGGACGGTTATGGGAGAAATCAAACGTCCGCATGCAGAAAAATACAGACAGCTTGGTAGAAATCTAGCATATTACCGAAGATTACGGGGATTATCACAGGCACAGTTGGCTGATGCGCTGAATTTAAGCGAGGGGTACGTCGGTCATATTGAGGCACAAAATGTGGATAAGGAACCGTCGCTAAAGGTCCTTTTCAATATCTCCGAGGTGCTGGATGTACCGGTTCATAAATTTTTTATGGATGCAAAAATGCCGCCGGTTTTAAAAAGAAATCGCAGGGATAACAGCGAGGAGTGAATTAAAAAAATATTTTTTAATTGGAGAGCCCGATTTTGTTTTTACAAAATCGGGCTTTTGCTGTCAGTAGGAACAAAAGACTTTTTAAGAAAAGCTTTACAAAAAATTCTTTGCAAATATGGGGAAAGGTGGTATGATAAAATCTGTATACATATATTCTTTTTTGGAAAGGGGGTCGTCCGCTTGGTCCTTGACACCGTCTATACCTATTATCTGGCGGTATCCCGCTGGCTGCTGGCCATACTGGCCATCGGTTTTATTCTTCAATGGGTTCGCTGTTTTCTCTCCCTTCGACATCGTACCGCCGTGTTAGCTACCCTGGTAACCGAGGACGGCGATCGGCTGCCCATCACCTCTTTTGAGTCCTCTATCGGGCGGAGGGGCGTCAGCGACATTGTTCTCAATCTGCCCAATATATCCAGAAAGCACGCGGTTTTGACCTTTACGGAAGAGGACGGTTGGCGTATCAGTGACACGGGGTCCAGCGGCGGCGTGTCGGTAAATGGGAAAAAAATAAACGGACCCACACCTCTGCGGATTGGTGATAAAATCAGCCTTGCGGACTATGTATTATATCTGGATGGACCAAAGCAGGAGGATGTAAGCCTGATTAAGCAGTCCAAAAGGAAAAAGAAAAAAGCGCGTGCGTCCGCTTCTTATGGGGCACTCTCGGCGATTCTCGCATATTTTCAGTTAATTATGGCAGGACAACTCTGTCTGCGATTCAGGGAGGAAATGCCGCTTTTTTTACCCATATCCTTTGGTATCCTTCTGGTGGGGCAGGTAATTTATTATCATGTAAATCGGAAGCTAAACGGTCCGCCGCCCCTGGCTGAGATGCTGGTTTTTTTCCTATCAAGTCTGGGCATGGCGGTCTGCGCCACCCTGCGTACCGAAACCGGTGCCGCAGGGGTGTCATCTATCATGTTGAAACAATTGGCGGCTGCTGCGGCCGGCTTTGTGGTATTTCTTATTCTATACAAGATTCTGCTGAATATAAAGGTGACCATGCGGCTACGATATGCGGCCGGTGGAGCAGCCCTTTTGCTGCTGGCCATAAATCTTATTTTCGGCCTTTCCCGTTTTGGCTCCAAAAACTGGGTTGATTTGGGCTTCATCACCATCCAACCTTCGGAATTTGTAAAAATTGCCTTTGTTTTTGCAGGCGCAGCTACCCTGGAACGGCTGCTTACCACCCGAAATCTATTGCTTTTTCTTGGTTTTTCTTTTAGCTGTATCGGCGTTCTTTGCCTGATCAAGGACTTTGGCACGGCTTCCATTTTTTTTGTCACCATGCTGGTTATCATATTTATACGATCGGGAGAGTGGAAAATTATTGCCGGCATATCTGTCCTGGCGACAGCCGGCGCAGTGGGCGTGGCTCTGATCATGCCCCATGTGGCCAAACGGTTTGAGGCCTGGCGCCACGTTTGGGAATACGCCTCCACCAGCGGGTATCAGCAGACCCGCACCATGGTCGCCATTGGCAGCGGCGGCCTTTTGGGCGTGGGCGGTGGAAACGGCTATCTGGACGGCGTTTCGGCCGCAAGCACCGATCTGGTATTCGGCGTGATTTTTGAGGAATGGGGCGGCGTGGTCGCACTGGCGGCCCTCAGTTGTTTTGTGTTGCTTGCCCTTTATGCTTGGCGTCTAGCCCGATCCGCACAGTCGGCCTACTATGCCATCGCCGTCTGTGCGGTGGCGGGTATGTTCCTGTTTCAGGTGGCCCTCAACGCCTTTGGCGCCACCGATATTCTGCCGCTTACCGGCGTGACCATGCCCTTTGTGAGCGTAGGCGGTTCCAGTATGCTGGCAAGCTGGATACTCATCGCCTTTTTCAAGGCGGCCGGCAAAAAACAGGCGGCACCACTTATTTGAATATACAGGTAGTTTTTCTGCGGAGGTGAAGAAAATGAAGCAGATCGGCGGTCGCGCCATTGTCATGGTCATTTTTGTGTTTATTTTTGCCCTGGGGGCGGCTGTTTTCCTTTTCGGCTTTGTAACCAAGGGCGATAATTGGGCGGCTTATCCTACCAATCGGCATATTTATACCAACGGAGAGTTGGTAAAAGCCGGGACCATTACCGATCGGACCGGAATGGTTTTGGCTGAAACTGTAGACGGCAAGAGAAGCTTTTCCTCAGACAAAAGCGTTCGTGCCGCCACCCTCCACGCGGTGGGCGATCTGGAAGGGAAAATTTCTACCGGCGTACATACGGCCTATTGGCAACAGCTCACTGGCTACGAGCTATTGAACGGGACCTATAATATCAGCGGAGAGGGCAACGACATGCAGCTCACGCTGGACGCGGACCTTTGCGCTACGGCGGCCAAGGCGCTGGGCAGCCGGTCGGGGGCTGTTGGGGTATACAATTACAAGACGGGAGAAATTATTTGTATGACCTCCACCCCTTCTTATGATCCCAACAATCCGCCGGAGGATGTGGCGGAGGAAACCGGACTGTATGTCAATCGACTGCTTTCGGGCAAATACGCGCCCGGTTCCATTTTCAAGCTGGTGACAGCGGTAAGCGCTATCAATAACATAGCGGATATTGAAAACCGGACCTTTACCTGTGACCGAGGGGTAGAGATTGGCGGCGAATGGGTTTCCTGTATGCATAACCATGGCACCATCGGCTTTGAGGATGCATTGGCCAGTTCCTGCAACGCCACCTTTGCTCAGTTGGCGGTGGAATTGGGCAGAGATACCATGACCAAAACGGCTAATCAATTGGGATTTAATAAATCACTTTATATGGACGGCATCAAATGCGCCGCTAGCTCCTACGAAGTGGGGAAGGCCAGGGACATTGAGCTGGCCTGGTCCGGTATGGGACAGTATAACGATATGGTCAATCCCTTTCATTATCTTGTTTTCATGGGCGCCGTCGCCAATCATGGACAGCCTATGAAGCCATACATGATAGAGTCCATCACGTCGCCTGCGGGCATGCCGGTGCATCTGAAGAATAACGGAAAGGGCAGCCGTATGATGTCGGCGGAGACGGCCGACAAGCTGGCCGAGATGATGCGTAACAATGTGCTTGAAAATTACGGGGACGGCAATTTCCCGGGTCTGGAGCTCTGCGCAAAGACCGGTACCGCCGAGGTGGGAGACGTGACCCCGCACTCTTGGTTTGTGGGCTTCAGCCAGAGCGAGGAGAAGCCCTATGCGTTTGTGGTGGTGGTGGAAAATGCGGGCGCCGGTATTTCCGTGGCCGCCAGGATAGCCAATACGGTTCTACAGGCCGCCCCTAGCGCAAACTAAAGGTCCCGTATACGATTTTCATAAAAACACCGTCCCCGTCTCGTAACAATTTTATAGGCAGCGCTGTCGCAAATCGAAAAACGCTGTGGTATAATGAGTCAAAAAGCCCCATCGTTGCAGCGTTGCTGGCTACCGCAGGCAATTTTAAAAAGATTGCGGCAGGCTCGTGTCCTATATTTGATACTAGGGAATTTTTCTAAAGGAGAGACATGTTATGACAATACGTTTGGGCATTCTTGGATACGGTAATCTGGGCCGGGGCGTGGAAGCGGCCGTCCGCCAGAACCCTGATATGGAGCTTTCGGCGGTATTTACCCGACGAGATCCCGCCTCGGTTAAAATACAAACCCCTACAGCTAGGGTACTGCGGACGGATGAGGCGGTCCATATGCAGGACCAGATCGATGTGCTCATTCTCTGCGGCGGAAGCGCCACAGATCTGCCCGAGCAGACCCCGGCCTTTGCCGGACTGTTTAATCTAGTCGACAGCTTTGATACGCACGCCCGTATTCCACAGCATTTTGCCAATGTGGACGACGCTGCAAAAAAGGGCGGAAAGACCGCCATTATTTCCTGTGGCTGGGATCCCGGTATGTTTTCCCTCAACCGGCTGTATGCCGGCTGTATTCTGCCTGAGGGCACCGATTATACCTTTTGGGGCAAGGGCGTCAGCCAGGGCCATTCGGATGCGGTTCGCCGGATTGCAGGAGTCAAGGACGCCCGGCAGTACACCATTCCGGTGGAGAAGGCGGTGGAGGCCGTCCGCAGCGGACAAGCCCCTTCCCTCACAACCCGTCAAAAGCATACCCGAGAGGTTTTCGTGGTGGCCGAAGCGGGGGCCGATTTGGCGAGGATCGAAGAGGAAATTAAGACCATGCCCAATTATTTCGATCAATACGACACCACCGTCCACTTCATTACGGAGGACGAGATGAAACGGGACCACAGCGGTCTGCCCCATGGAGGCATGGTGATTCGTACGGGAAAAACCGGGCTTTCCAAGGAGCATAATCATGTAATCGAGTACAGCCTGAAGCTGGATTCCAATCCGGAGTTTACCTCCTCTGTCCTGGTGGCCTATGCCCGCGCCGCCTTTCGCATGAACCGGGAGGGACAGACCGGCTGCAAGACCGTCTTTGATATTCCTCCTGCCTATCTGTCCTCCAAAAGCGCGGAAGAGCTGCGGGCGCATCTGCTCTAAGCTGAATTTGGAAAAAAATTTGCAGACGGCCTGGCCTATTTGGGTCGGCCGTTTGCCGCTTCTACAATATGATGGGGCACGGAGATATCCGGTGCACTGTTAAAAAAATTATCTATTGACAAGCAACTTGTTGTTACAGTATAATTCTATATTGATAGGTTATGTCTACAGGGGAAGTCGTTTCCCAGACATATATGCGCCGGCCGCCCATCCGCGCCGCGCCCGGCCGCAGGCGTCTTCCCGTATCCCGCGCGGAGAATGGAGGTAAATCCAGTGAAAAGAACCTACCAGCCCAAGAAGCTGCACCGTAAGAAGGAGCACGGCTTCATGAAGAGAATGTCCAGCCGCAATGGTCGGAAGGTGCTGGCCCGGAGAAGAGCCAAGGGCAGGAAGTCTCTGAGCTACTAAAGACCACCTCGGTGGTCTTTCCTTATTTTACGGGGCCCGGACAAAGGTCCTTTGACCGAGCCCCGTAACCCGGACGGCCAAGGGCTGTGGATACACGGCTCTTGTGCGTTTTTGAATCCCCATGACGGGGGAGATGAGCTTGCGTTTTGCAACTTTGCATTTGAATAAGGATTTTCGGCGTTTATACGGCCGTGGGAAATCCAAGGTACATCCTGCGCTGGTCACCTATGTGATGAAAAACCGCGCGGGTTTTTGCCGCATCGGCGTAACCACTGGAAAGAAGGTGGGTTGCGCTGTACAGAGGAATCGGGCCCGACGGGTCATAATGGCGGCTTGGCGTACGCTTTGTCCTTACATTGATGGCGGATACGATATGGTGTTCGTGGCCCGGACCCGAACGCCCCAGGTGAAAAGCACCGAATTGACCAAGGTTATGCGTCGGCAGCTTGTTTCGCTGGGAATTCTGCCGCAAAACGGCGGACAGCAGCGGCGGGAACAGAATTTTTTCGAATCAACAGGGCGGAAAAAGGAACCGCATGCGTCACAGGAGAACCAGCGTTGAGGATACCTAGGATAGGCAACCCGCTCACCTGGCTTTTAAAAAAGCTTATCCGGCTGTACCAGGTGGGGATTTCTCCCCGATCGGCAGGGCGTTGCCGGTTTCGGCCCACCTGTTCCAGCTATGCGTTAGAGGCTCTGGAGAAGCACGGGCTTATCAAGGGGTGCGCTCTGTCTGTTTGGCGCATTCTGCGTTGTAATCCCTTTGGCGGCAGCGGATACGATCCTGTGCCCGAACCTTCTCCCCGCAGAAAGGCGCATTTGGAAAAGCGGCAAAAACGCGGGAAAGAGAAAAAGCGGAGTTGTTCGGACAAAAATTAGGAGATTGCCCGCCCTACGGCGTTTACAGAAAATCAAATACAGCCGCGTGATCCTACGGGAAGAGACGCGGGGAAACGGCGGAATATATGCAGATTTTTGATTTTATTATAAATAAGCCCATCGGCTGGATTCTGGAGATGCTGGGTAAGCTGACCGGCGGCAATTTTGCCGCCTCTGTTTTCCTGCTGACCCTCCTGATCAATCTGATTCTTATACCCTTGAGCATAAAATCCCAGCGCAGCAATGCGAAGCAGGCGCGGCTGCGACCCAAAATGGACATGCTGAAAAAGAAGTATGGCAACGACAAGGCGCGCTACAATGAGGAGCTTTCCAAGCTGTACCAGACCGAAAAGGTCTCTATGACCGGCGGCTGCCTTCCCCTGCTTATCCGCATGCCCTTCCTGATGGGTATTTACTATGCCGTGACCCGGCCGCTGACCTATCTCATCCGCATGCCTGCCGAGACGATTGAACAGGCGAAAAACGCCCTGCTGGCACTGGATCCCAACGCCTCTACCGCCAATGTAGAGCTTTCTATTATCCAGCGGGCTTCCGAGTTACAAACACAGGTTCCCGACCTGGCCGGCGTCAGCGAGCAGGTCAATTTTAATCTGTTTGGACTGGATCTGACCCAGAATCCCCACTTCTCCTTTAATATTTTCGGCGACTTTCAGGCTATCTGGATTATTCCGCTTCTTTCTTTTGCAACCGCCATGCTGACCTCCATCATCTCCATGCACATGCAAAAGAAAACCAATCCCGACGCGCCCAACATGGCGGCCATGATGCTGACCATGCCCCTGATTTCACTGATCATCGCTTTTACCGTTCCGGGCGCCGTGGGCTTTTACTGGGTCTGCTCCAACTTGGTATCCGGTACGATTCAGACGGTCCTTTCCTATATTTACAGCCCCAATAAGATCATTGCTATGGAACAGGCCAAGTTGGCCCTAAAGCGCAAAGAGCACGAGGCGGCCCGCAAGAAGCAGCAGCCTCGGAAAATCGAGACCGCGGAGTAATCTGTATAAGGCTGTTTACACGCCTGTTTTTCCTGCTGCTTGACAGATTCGCGGCCCTATGACCCAACGAGACCATAAAGGCGGCGCGTACCGCGCGAGGAGGAGATTTCATTGATTAAGGAAGCCATCGGCACCGGCGCGACCATAGAAGAGGCAAAAGAGCAGGCCGTCGCCATCTTGGGGGCCGGCGTAGAGGACGATATTGAAATCGAGGTTTTGGCTACCCCGAAGAAAAAGACCCTGGGGCTTTTTGGCGGTTCGCCCGCTAAGGTACGGGTTTTTATGGAGGTTCCCGATCCCAGGCCGGTTCCGGTCAAAAAGCCCGTACCTAAACCGGATTCAGCTAAGACATCCGGTCAGGATAAACGGCCGGCGACGCAAAAGAAAAAGGAGGAGAGCCGTACGGCGGTGTCTTCTCAGCCAGCCAAGCAGACCCGGCCGGCGCAGGATAAAAAGCCGACGAAGGAAACAACCAAACAGGAACAGAATCGCGCCTCTAAACCGGCGCCTACGCCCAGGACCCTGGGGCCGGCGGTGTCTGCCGCCGAGGTGGACCCGCACACTCCGCCGGGTCGCGCTGCGGCTTATCTGCAAAAGCTGTTCACTATCATGGAACTCCATGATGTTACAATGACCATCAGCCCCATCGAGGGCGGTTCTCAAATTGATTTGACCGGTGATGGCTTGGGCGTTATCATCGGTCGTCGAGGCGAGACATTGGACGCCCTGCAGTACCTGGCCTCTTTGGCCGCCAATAGCGGCGAGGGTGGTTTTTACCGTTTAGTCCTCAATACCGGCAATTATCGGGAGAAGAGGGAGCAGACCCTACAGAGCCTTGCCCGCCGTATGGCCGCGCAGGTGCTTCGCACCGGACGCAACCGCACATTGGAACCCATGAATCCTTATGAACGCCGTATTATTCATACGACTGTGCAGACCATCGACGGCGTCGTTTCCAATTCCATTGGCGATGGTGCTTCCCGCAGGGTAGTCATCAGTCCTGATCGAGAAAACGGCGCGGGGCTGCCCAGAGAACGGACAAGCGGCAGCGTGCATCGTTCCCGCAGTGGTCGACCCGGATTCCGTGACTACCGGGAGGGCGGAGACGGTGCGGCGAGTAGGGGCGGAGAGGACAGCAGACCGGCCCGCAACCGTTCGGAGATTGAAGCCTTTGAGGCCAAGGCGGCTGGAAAATCGGTTATTTTGCCGGCACGTGATGGAGAAGAGCCTGCAAGGGAGCCCGCAGAGGCCGTAGCGTCCTCTGTAACTGCACCTGTCAAGCAGGATGCGGGAAATGCGCCTCTTTATGGGCGGATAGATAAAAAGGAAGAATAGCCCTTATTTTTTTGGAATGGGGCGAATAAAAAAAGGGCGGATGACGCCCTTTTTTTATAGGATGATTTTCGGGGGACAAAAATGAGAGAAGAGACAATAGCGGCTATTGCCACGCCTTTAGGCGTGGGCGGTGTGGGAATGGTTCGTATTTCCGGGCCGGATGCACGGTTGATAGCGGATAGGGTGTTCTGTAGCCGGCGAGGCAATGTAAGGGACGCTGAAGGATATACCGCTTTGTACGGGCGGATCGGATTTCCCGCCGAAAACCAGCAGCGGGAGCGCCAATGGATCGATGAGGCGGTTGCTTTGGTTTTTGCCGCACCGGCCAGTTTTACAGGTGAGGATGTGGTGGAGTTGTCGGTCCATGGGGGCGTTTATCTAATAAGACAGACGCTCCGTGCGGTTTTGGATGCCGGCGCCAGACTGGCCCAGCCGGGTGAGTTTACTCGTCGGGCTTTCTTAAACGGGAAAATGGATCTCGCCCAGGCGGAATCTATTATGCAATTGATCGGCGCGCAGGGTGAGGATGCGTTACGCGCTGCCCTTTCCGGAAGGGAGGGCGCCTTATCCCGCCGCGTGCAGGGCATACGGGATGGTCTGCTGGCCATTGCTGCGGCAATGGCCGTCTGGGCGGATTATCCAGACGAGGACGTCCCTGCCTTGGAGACCCAAGCGCTCGCAGGTGAGCTTTCCAACGCAAGGCAGAGGCTTCACGACCTTTTGTCCACCTATGACAGGGGAAGGATCTTGCATGAAGGGATACAGACGGTTATTGTGGGCCGTCCCAACGTTGGAAAATCCACCCTTATGAATTTGCTGGCAGGCGGACAACGTTCTATTGTTACATCGGTGCCCGGTACCACCAGGGATATTGTTGAAGAAGACGTAATGCTGGGAAACGTGCGGCTGCGGCTGGCTGATACGGCCGGCCTGCGAGATACCGACGACCTGGTTGAATCCATTGGCGTGCAGCGTACCCGACAGAGGATGGAAACCGCCGGCCTGATTCTGGCCGTCTTCGACGCATCCCAGGCTTTAGATCAGGAGGACGATGCATTGCTTTCGCTGCTCTCCGGCAGGCCGGCGGTGGCGGTGGTCAACAAGACCGATCTGCCTGTGCGGTTGGAACTGCGGGCTATTGAGCAAGCAGGGGCGCCGGTCGTGCTGGTTTCTGCCGGCACGGGCAAGGGGGCGGCGGAACTGGCCGAAGCCGTGGAAAGCGCGGTTGGCCTTTCCGCCTTGGATCCCGCGGCAGGTATGCTGGCCAACGAGCGGCAGAGAGACTGCATTCAGGCTTCTTTGGAAGCTGTGGAAGAGGCGCTATCCGCCCTGGCGGATGGAAGTACGCTGGACGCCATTGGCATTTGCTTGGATGATGCCCTGTCCGCCCTGCTTTCCCTGACCGGTGAACGCGTGACCAACGCGGTGACAGACGAAGTTTTCAGGCGTTTCTGTGTGGGAAAATAAGCAAGAAAGTACCTATGGTAGTTTTTATTTAAAAAATATATACTTTGAGTTTTGACATCGTTGCCTTTCCAGCCAATGGCTTTCTGCGAGTTTATGTTGTACCTGTTGTGATGCGTGCTATTGGCTGGAAACCGAAAATACTAAATGAGATTTATTTTTAAAAAACATATTACCGGAAGTGTTAAACATGGCGTATTTTGCAGGTACATATGATGTTTTAGTAGTGGGCGCCGGGCATGCTGGTATTGAGGCGGCGTTGGCTGCTGCACGACTTGGTTGCCGTACGGCTGTTTTTACCATCAATATGGACTGGGTGGGAAATCTGCCTTGCAATCCCTCCATTGGCGGCACGGCCAAGGGGCATCTCGTCCGGGAACTTGACGCTTTGGGAGGCGAGATGGGCAGGGCTGCCGACGCCACCTTTTTGCAGAGCCGGATGCTCAACAGGGGAAAGGGACCGGCGGTGCACAGTCTACGGGCGCAGATTGATCGACGGGCGTACAGTGGATATATGAAGCAAGCGTTGGAACGACAGGAGGGGTTAGAATTGCGGCAGGCGGAGGTTGTCGACCTCTCTCCCGCTGATCCTACGTGCCTTTCCTCTCGGGGCATTACCTGGGAAAAGGGATGTTCCTGCTGGAAGGCGGTCACCCGTCTGGGCGCAGAATACTATGCCAAAACCGTGATATTGGCCACCGGCACCTTTCTTGGGGGACGTATTTATGTAGGCGACGTGTCCTATGAGGGCGGGCCGGACGGTACCTTTGCGGCTACAGAGCTGGCTGCGGCGTTAAAAAAGCTGCGCATACCTCTGCGGCGCTTTAAAACCGGCACACCGGCTCGCGTTCACCGCCGCTCCATTGATTTTTCCGTACTGGAGGAACAGCCGGGGGATGATCCGGTTATACCCTTTAGCTATGGTACCGAGAAGGTCGGTAAAAACCGTGTTATCTGTCATATTGCTTATACCAATGAGGCAACCAGGGCGGTAATTTTGCAAAATCTCGATCGCTCTCCCCTTTTCTCCGGCATGATCGAAGGGGTGGGACCGCGGTATTGTCCCAGCATAGAGGATAAAATAGTGCGGTTTCCGGATAAAGAGCGGCATCAGCTTTTTATTGAACCCTGCGGTCTACACACCGATGAAATGTATTTGCAGGGGATGTCCTCTTCCCTGCCTGAGGACGTACAGATTGCCTTCTATCGCACAATCAAGGGGTTGGAGCATGTGCAGATCATGCGCAACGCCTATGCTATAGAATACGACTGCGTTGATCCGCTTGCCTTGCGGGCGACGTTGGAATTCAAGGAACTACCGGGGCTTTACGGTGCGGGTCAGTTCAATGGCTCCTCGGGATATGAGGAGGCGGCGGCGCAGGGACTGGCGGCCGGTATTAACGCAGCACGGTCGGTGCGGGGCCTGCCCCCTGTCTTCTTTACCCGGGACAACTCCTATATTGGCACGTTGATCGATGATCTGGTGACCAAGGGGTGCACCGATCCCTACCGAATGATGACCTCCCGGTCGGAGTACCGCCTGCTTCTACGGCAGGATAATGCGGACGAACGTCTGACGCCTCTGGGGAGGGAGATCGGATTGATAGACGACCGTCGGTGGGCGCATTTTTTACAGCGCAAAGGCCAGAAAGAGGCTGAATGCAAAAGGTTGCAAAGGACCACGGTTTCGCCCTCTGAAGCGCTGAACCAGATGCTTGTTTCACGTGAAACATCCCCCCTTTCCACCGGCGTTAAGCTGGATGAATTGCTCCGACGGCCTCGTATCGATTATGCCTGCCTGGCTCCCTATGATCCCCAGCGGCCTGCTTTGCCCCGGGAGGTAACCGATAAGGTGGAGATCGAGATTAAATACGCCGGCTATATCAAGCGACAGATGGCGCAGGTGGAGGAAATGCGGCGGCTGGAAAACAGACTTCTCCCGGAAAATACCGACTATCTGCATATTGAGGGATTGCGTAGCGAGGCACGGGAAAAGCTGCAAAAGGTGCAGCCTGGCAGCATTGGGCAGGCGGCCCGTATTTCCGGCGTCAGTCCGGCGGATATATCGGTGCTACTGATTTGGCTGCAAAAGCGGAGCGCGACGCAACGGGAACAGGAGAATGTGTGATGGAATTTCCTATAGACCAGGTGATTGCCGGATGCGGCCAGCTGGGGTTGTCAATCCAAATTGATATGGACATGGAAAGGCGATTGCGCGATTATGCCGCCCTGCTGATCCAATGGAACCAAAAAATGAACCTGACCGCTATTACAGACCCGTCCCAAATTGCACGCAAACATTTTGTGGACAGCGCCGCCCTGCTTAAATTTGTATCATTGCCAAAGGGCGCACGGGTTATAGATGTGGGTACAGGGGCGGGTTTTCCCGGCCTTGTGCTGAAGGTGTTGCGGCCGGATATCCGGCTGACCTTGCTGGATAGCTTACAAAAGCGGCTGCGATTCTTGGAGGCCGCCTGTGAAAAATTGGAGCTGGAAGCGGATATGGTACATGGTCGCGCGGAGGATTGCGGCCGGGACAGTTTCTATCGTCAGCAGTTCGATCTGGCAACGGCCCGCGCCGTGGCCAGGCTGCCGGTGCTTATGGAGTACTGCATGCCCTTTGTAAGCCTAGGAGGGATTTTTGCCGCCATGAAGGGCCCGGAGGGGACGGTGGAGGCAGAGGAGGCGAAGGCCGCTTGTCGTATTTTGGGAGGGGAAGAAATACAGGTACATGGCTATATTTTGCCGGGTGGAGACCAGAGAAGCATTGCTCTGGCAAAAAAAATTGCGCAAACTCCGACCAAATACCCCAGAAACGCCGCTCAAATCGCAAAAAGGGCGCTGTAGAAATGGGAATACCATAGAAAACACGCGCATTTGATAAATGGAAAATTCTTGAAATTTATTTCCCGATTGGCTATAATACAGTTGACGGGAGGGACAGGCCTCCTGCAAATGGCTACCGGGAGGGAGATGCTGTGTTTTCCAAACGCAACCGGGAACAAAGGCCGGATGGCCAACTGGTCATGCTGGCGGCCAGCTCTATCCGCCCCAATCCTAACCAGCCCCGCCGCCGCTTTGACGAATATGAGCTAAACGGCCTGGCCGAAAGTATCCGTTGCAATGGCATATTGCAGCCCTTGGCGGTGCGCAAAATCAGCGAGAGCTGTTATGAGCTTATTGCGGGAGAGCGCCGGCTGCGGGCGGCCAAAATGGCCGGCATGCAGATGGTTCCCTGTATTATTCACAAGGTGGATGACAAGCGGTCCGCCCTGCTGTCTTTGCTGGAAAATCTGCAAAGGCGGGATCTTTCCATGTTTGAGGAAGCGGATGGGATAGCGAGGTTGATCGGCCACTATCATATCACCCAGCAAGAGGCGGCTGAACGACTGGGCATGGCCCAGTCAACGCTGGCCAATAAGCTACGTCTTCTCAAGCTTACCCCTGCCCAACGGGATCGGATTATTTCGGCTCGGCTCAGTGAACGGCATGCCCGCGCTATTGTGCGTCTGCCCGACGCCGGACAAAGGGAACAGGCCATAGACCAAATAATCGCTCGTCAGCTTACGGTCAGCGAGACCGATCGACTGATAGACGAGATGCTGGAGCCCAAGGAGGAAAGGGTTAAAACAGCAGCGCCCAAGCGCATTCCTCTGATCCGGGACGTGCGTCTATTTGTAAACAGTATTACGCGGGTGGTCTCTACCATGCGGCAGTCGGGCGTGGATGCGCAGACCAGCCGAAGCGAGACCGACGACTATATTGAGTATACCGTGATTATTCCCAAAAATGCCGGCGGGAAAAAGGTCGGATAATGTTTGCCCACCCATATTCATTCCCATATAGTAAGCGCCGCTCCCTTCCGTAAGGAATGGGGCGGCGTTTACTATAGGAAATTCTGCTGACGCCGCCATGTTTCACGTGAAACACACAAAGATTACGTCTTTGCTATTATATATTTATAAATAGAATTTGTCCCGGCCCCTTTTTCTTTTGCCTTGGGTATGCTATAATACAACCCAGATGATTAGAACGAAAGAAGATTTCCTCCGATTATCGGAATGTAAGGGCTAAACGGCAGCTGCGTATAATACAAGGGGGGGCGAAATTGGGCAAAATCATTGCGATTGTAAACCAAAAGGGAGGCGTGGGCAAGACTACTACCGCTGTTAACCTGGCCGCCGCCGTGGGTATAGAAGGCATGAAAGTTTTACTGTGTGATGTTGATCCACAGGGGAATACCACAAGCGGCTACGGTATCAATAAAAAAAACGTGGAGAATTCCTCCTATGATCTCTTGATTGGGAGCACGGATATAGGACAGGCCATACAGAAAACCAGGTATAAAAACGTGGACATTATCCCTGCCAATATGGATTTGGCCGGCGCCGAGGTGGAACTCATTGGTCTGGAAAAGCGGGAAACGCGCCTAAAGACGGCCCTGGCGCAGGTGCGGGACTCCTATGATTTTGTTTTTCTGGATTGTCCCCCTTCGTTGGGGCTGATTACCATTAACGCCCTGCATGCCAGCGACACCTTCTTGGTGCCCATTCAATGTGAATACTATGCTATGGAGGGGCTGTCTCAGCTCATTTCTACTGTTCGACAGATCAAAAGACTATATAATCCGCAGCTGGATATGGAGGGTGTTCTGCTTACCATGTACGATGGGCGGCTCAACCTGACCCAGCAGGTGGTATCCGAAGTCAAGCGTTTCTTTCCGAAGAAGGTCTTTTCTACCGTCATTCCCCGGGCCGTACGGTTATCCGAAGCGCCCAGTTATGGGATGCCTATTCAGTACTACGACGGGCGCTCCAAGGGCAGCGAGGCTTACAACAAGCTGGCGAAAGAACTGATCAAGCAAAATAAGAAGAGGTGAGGATATGGCCAAAAAAGGAGGACTGGGCAGGGGGCTGGATGCTCTGTTCACAGAAAATGCGGGGGATGAGCAAGGGCGCGCAGAAATTCGGATTTCTGAGATCGAACCCAATCGTGAGCAGCCCCGGAAGGATTTTGATGAGCAGGCCTTGGCTGAACTGGCCGACAGCATTGCGAAACATGGCCTGATTCAACCCATCCTGGTGCGACCGTTGCCGGGCGGAGGTTATCAGATCGTGGCGGGCGAGCGGCGCTGGCGGGCCAGCCGTATAGCGGGGTTGTCCACTGTACCGGTGATCATTCGAGAGCTGGATGATGAAGCGGCCATGGAGCTGGCGCTTATTGAAAATTTGCAGCGGGAAGATCTGAACCCTGTGGAGGAAGCGCTGGGATACCGTACCCTGATGGAGGATTACGGTATGACCCAGGAGCAGGCGGCCCAGCGAGTAGGCAAATCCCGTCCGGCGGTGGCAAATGCCCTGCGACTGCTCAATCTGTCCGCCCACGAGCTGGAGCTGGTACGTAAGGGCGAAATTTCAGCGGGACACGGAAGGGCTTTGCTTGCTATTTCGGAGCCCCAAGTGCGGGAAAAAGCGGTTGAAATGGCCCGCTCCGGCATGTCGGTCCGTGAGATCGAACGGCTGGCAAAGGCGCGCAAGAAGGGCGATGACGCCTCCGCCCGGTCGGGGCGGAAAAAAGACGACAACGATACCTATTACAGTGAATTGGAGCTGGCCCTGCATACCGAACTGGGTAGAAAGGTGCGCATTATTCGCTCGGGAAAAAAAGGCGTGCTGCAAATTGAATTTTACGGAAAAGAGGATCTGGCGTCTATCGCCGGACGACTGGCCGGAAATGACTGGTAAGGACCCTTTACGAGGAATTTGAAAAGAGGTAGAAGTATATGCTGGATATAAAAATAATTCGAAGCAATCCCGATATGGTCAAGGCGGCCATGAGAAGACGCAACATGGATATGGACGCGGTCATCGATCAGCTACTTTCCATCGATGATAAACGCAGGGAGCTTATGGGGCAGACTGAGAAAATGAAGGCCGAGCAAAACGCGGCCTCCAAAGAGATTCCCCGTATCAAAAAGGAAGGGGGAGATATAGCCCCTATAATGGAGCGCATGAAGGAACTGGCTGCCCAGGTCAAGGAGCTAGGCGGCGAGCAAACGGTTCTGGAAGAAAAACAGCGGGATCTGCTGCTGCGTATCCCAAACATTCCCCACGAGAGCGTTCCCCAAGGCAAAGATGACAGTGAAAATGTGGATATGCGTCACTGGGGAGAACCCACAAAGTTTGACTATGATCCCAAGGCTCATTGGGATATCGGCGCCGACCTGGGAATTTTAGATCCGGAAACGGCGGCCAAGGTTACAGGCGCCCGCTTCCATTTCTATAAGGGACTGGGAGCTCGGTTGGAACGTGCTGTGATTAATTTCTATTTGAATACCCATATAGAACATGGATATACGGAGGTGTTCCCGCCGTTTATGGTAAACCGCGCCTCTATGACCGGTACCGGACAGCTTCCCAAGTTTGAAGAGGACGCTTTTAGGCTTGCCAATATGGATTATTTCCTGATTCCCACCGCTGAGGTGCCTGTGACCAATATGCACCGGGACGAGATCCTGGACGGACAGAAGCTGCCCCTTCAATACTGTGCCTACTCCGCTTGCTTTCGGGAGGAGGCCGGATCGGCTGGCCGGGATACCCGCGGCCTGATCCGGCAGCACCAGTTTAATAAGGTAGAGCTGGTCAAATTTGTCCGGCCGGAGGAGTCCTACGCCGAGCTGGAAAAGTTGACAAACGACGCCGAGCGGGTGCTGCAATTGCTGGGACTTCCCTATCGCGTGGTGACTCTGTCCACCGGAGATCTGGGCTTCTCCTCGGCCAAGACCTATGATATCGAGGTGTGGATGCCCTCTTACGGTCGGTATTTGGAAATTTCCAGCTGCTCTAACTTTGAGGATTACCAGGCCCGCCGCGCCTCCATTCGTTTTAAGGACGGCCCCAAGGAAAAGGCGCGGCTGGTACACACCCTCAACGGCTCGGGCGTAGCCGTGGGCCGGACGGTTGCTGCGATTCTGGAAAACTACCAAAACGGCGACGGTACGGTCACTGTGCCTGAGGTGCTGCGGCCCTACATGGGCTGCGATATCATCGGACGGAAATAATTCGGGGACCCGGTATTGGCCGGGTCCCCTCGTGCAGGAGGGCGATGTGTTTGGCTGACCATTGTCAACCGGAGGTGGGACAGGCGCCTGGCGCTTATACATGGACGTACACCGTTGCGTCCTTCGACGTGGATATATCCCGCCAGCTTCGTCTTTCCACCCAGTTAAAATTGCAGCAAGAAGTGGGGGAGCTGCACCTGCGGGAAAACGGTTTCCCTTACGCCTATCTTTATGATGAGTTGGGCGTTGTCTTTGTGCTGACCAGGGCCTCCAGCGTTCGGTACCGCGCGCCTATATTTGGGGAGAAGGTACAGATTACCACATGGAGCCGGGGCCTCAAGGGCGCACAATACACGCGGTGCTACCGGTTTTGTGATCAGGCGGGGGAGATACTGATCGACAGCGTAACCACCTTTGCCCTTATTGATGCCAAAACCCATGCCCTGATTCGTCCCTCTACCATTTCCGCGTTCCAGCGGTTTGTCCATTTACCCCAGCGGGAAAACACCTGCCCCAGGCCGGGAAAGATTATTTTGCCGGAGGAAATGGAGTTGGCGGATATCCGCAAACTTTATGATTCTGATATGGATTACAATGGCCATCTGAACAATACCATCTACGCCGATTTCATCAGCGACTATATGCCTGGCGGTATGCGGGATAAGATATTGACAGGGTTTCAGATCCATTTCGCCGGAGAGGCGCGGATGGGCCAAAGCCTGGAGATTGCTGTGGCAGGGATGGAAAATAAGGCTTATTTTACCGGCCGTCACACCGACGGTTTGTGCTTTGAAGCGGCCTGTACCTTTAAGCTGCAAGGATAGCGGTTTTGTATTTAAAACAAAAACCGGCTTCGCAAAAACTGCGGAGCCGGTTTTCTCATCCTCTGTTTTTTGCTTTTTTATGGAGCCAAGAGAAAAACACGCAGGGAAGCAAGAAAAGGAGAAGTACGATAGAGATTTGCAGCCACCAGATGCGGAAAAAGGAGCAAAAAGCCAAGACAAGTCCGCCTATCACCCATACATATCCCGTCAATTGACGGGTTTTATACCAGTTGTTTGGATCGCGCAAGGTCCAGGGCAGTCGAATACTTGTCGCGTGATTCGGTTTACATTTGAGCAGATGGTTCCCCCAAAGGACTATAACAACGCCTGCTAAAAGAGACAAGAGCAGCGGGATATCTAAGCCCAGGCCCATTCCTACTGTATAGCTGACGGTAAAACAGGTAAGGGAACATATCGGCACGATCCATCGACCAACGGCCTTTATGGCGGGAGAATCGTTGGCTCGCCTGGGATCATGATTAAGTAGAAACCGTACCAAAAGATGGAGCAGGCAAAGCAGCAGCGGCAGAAGAAAAACCGCCACGGCCTTAGGAACGAAGTTATCCGCTTGTCCAGTGCTGTTCCAA
>DXVY01000069.1 GCA_019417145.1 Clostridiales bacterium | reverse complement strand
GCCTTGAGCATACCAATCTCTTTGGTCCTTTCCCGGATGGCCCCCGCGGCCGTGATGGAAACGGCCAGCGCGCCGATGAGCAGGGCGACGCCCCCGGCCAGCAGTCCGAAGGCCAGAATGGCCGGCGTAATATCGGCTATGCCGCCAGGTGTTTTGGCAGTATGGTTATAAAATCCCCGTTGGCTGATTGCCGCCTGTACTGCCGGTAGGTTTTCATAATCGTCAACCAAAACATAGGGGGAAGACGTAAAAGCATACCCCATTTCTTCATTGATCCGGTCCAGCTCTTTTTGTGGCAGAATGAGCTGATAGGCATTCATGCCCATGGCAAAGCTGTCGTATACCCCAATGACCCGACAGGGATAGGGCGTTTTCTCCTCCCCGTCGCCGTACAAAAGGATCATGTCGCTGCCCAGCAGGCTTTCGCCCCGGATCAGCTCTTTCTCTTCCCGAAGCAGGCCGTCCCCGCTGCCGGTCAGGTAATTGTTGCTGATGTGGCTGGGCGCCAGGACCACATTTGTTTCCCCCGGTTCGGGGGCCCGGCCGGCGATCAGGGTCAGAGGCGCCCCCTCGTAATGGGGGGTGCCCTGGAAGGTTCCCCCCTCCCATGTCGGCTTGGCGTCCATCTCTTTTATGTATAGGGCCGGGGATGAGGTGAAATGGGTGATCAGCTCTACATGTTCGATGGAGGAGAGCCAATCGCGGATTTCCTCCTCTGAGTAGGCACTGGTATCGTAATTAAGGCCTACCATTCTGTACATATAATCGGTGGAATAGACCCGATGCAGATGGTTGGTTAGGGTCAGCGCCGTCATGGTCGACAGCATGGTGAGAATAAGGGCCAGGCAGTAGATGGCCGTGGTGATTTTCATGCCCTTTTTGTGTCGGGTTAGACTGACCTTGGAAACGGAAAAAAAGCTCATATCTCTCCCTCCAGTCGGCCTCCCGCCAGACGGTATTTCACATGGGCGATCTCCTCCACCGTCTGGTCATGGGTGACCAGAACCACCGCTTTGTTTTCCTTTGCGATATCCTTTAATATGCGCAAAATGTTCTGTTCGTTTTCATCGTCCAGGCTGCCGGTGGGCTCGTCGGCGAATAAATAGGTCGGATCATTGGCCAGGGCCCGGGCAATGGCCACCCGCTGTTGCTCGCCTCCCGACAGTTCCCTTGGATAATGGTCCGTCCGGTGGGCCATGTCCACCCTGTTCAGCAAAGCGGCCGCCCGTTCCCGGTACGCTTTTTTTGGAATCCCGTCGTTTATAAGCATGGGAACCATCACGTTTTCCAGGGCGGTGAGAAAGGGGTGGAGATAGAAGGACTGAAAAATGAAGCCGATCCGTTGGTTGCGCAGGCGGGCCGACTGCTCGTCGGACAGGTGGTGGGCCGGCTGCCCGTCGATCCGAAGCTCCCCCTTGGTTGGAGGATCCAGCAGCCCCAGAAGTTGAAGCAGGGTGGTCTTGCCCGACCCGGATTTACCCATTATGCAGTAGATCCTGCCGGGCTCGATGGTAAGGGAGACCTCCCTGACCGCCTTTACGCCGTTTGGAAAGGTTTTGCAAATGCCTTTGGCCTCAATCATACGCCGTCCCTCCTGCTTAAAAATGCGCCCTGCGCGGTATGGCTTCACCGCGCAGGGCAGTGCGCTTAGCTAATTAAATTGCTTGCCCACCACATTATTGGCCTTCAGGCCGTTTCTGGTGGCGTTGAAAATATAACGATATTGGCCGCTGCCTTGGCGTTGATACATGTAGCCGCCGGTACCTGTGTAACACGCTTTTGTATAATTATAGATGTCATCTTGACCAAACAATGTCTTTTTCTGATAGGTTATGCTGAGATTGCAATAGATTTCGCCGCTGTAATATTGGTTAATGGAGGTTACGTTCATAGAAATACTTGGAAACCCTGCATCATAACGCTTATATACACCAAAATGCGGGGGGCCGTCCTGATAAAGATCCAGGTTGGACAAACTATGTTCTGTATCCGCAGAAGCATAGATGGTACTGGTCATAAAAATACCCATTGCAAAAACAAGCGCCAGAAGCTTTTTCATCATTTTCAACCTCCTCGTTGGGATTTGTGTCGCCTCATCCGCCGGATGGAGTGAAAACCTAGATAACAGTTAACTGCATCTATACAATACCATATATTTCTAATTGTGTCAATAAATTTAGTGAAAAAATATAAAAAGTTTTTATATAATTATAAAAAACGTCGAAAAATACAATAGTTTGTAAAACAAAAAATAAAACGAAAAGTATATGTAGAATAAAACAAAAGGCAGCCGATTTTTGTCGGCTGCCTTTTGCCAAGGAGGGAATGCCCCCTTATTGCTGTATGCTCTTGAGATAATCCACAATGCCGTCCACTGTGGCGTCGGCGCACGATTCATTAAAGGCGTCGGTGACCAGCAGGCTGTACTCGTCCGCGTTGCTCACAAACCCGTTTTCGGTCAGTATGGCCGGGCAGTCGGATACCCGCATCACGTAGAAGTTACCCCACTGGTTTCCCCGTTGATCCAGGTATAGGCCGGCGTTTCGCTTGTATATCGCCCGGGAGAGGGGCTCGGAGAAGGGGTTGAAGTAGTAGCTTTCGTATCCCTTTGATAAAACTGAGGTGCTGGAATTGCGGTGGAAGGATATAAACAGGTCGGGCTTTACCTCCTTGACCGTGCGCACCCGGGGATCCAGCCCCATCCGTTCACTGTCGGTTTTGGTCAGGGTGACTTCCGCCCCAAGGGCCGTCAGCCGGTCCCGCACCTTGTAGGTCAAAATGGAATTGAGCGCCGCCTCGGTGTATTGGGGATTGGAGCCTACCGCGCCCGGATCGCTGCCGCCGTGGCCGGGATCCAGCACGATTTTTACGCCCTGGAGAGACACGCCGTACTGGTTATCGGCCGCCTGCAGCTGCACAGGCTTTAAAAAGCTGAAGACCAGCTGGCCCGCGCTGTTGTATTCGGCATTCCAGCCATAGAGCCCGCCGGCCTTTTTGAGATGGAGCCGGAGGGTATAGTCGGCCTCGTTTTTAATCCATTCAGCCGATGAAAAGAGGGGATTGTCAGCGGGCAGCTCAATTTTACCCTGGGCGGTGGCGGCGTAACAGAAGGTGATATCCACATGGTCGAAGGTAGGGGAGGAGATGGAGTAATTGGGCGCGCCGCCGGAGGGATAAGGGTCTTGGTAGCCTTGGGGGGAAAGTTTAAACCGGAAGGGGGCCTTCCATGCCGTGTCAAAGGTCATGGTGAGAAACCGTTGATCCTCCGTCACCCCCGCGGCCGTGATGGTATTGGTCTCGGGAAGGGTGCCCTCATAGACCTTGATATTGTCCCCCTTCTCCTTGCTGGTGGTGTATACCCGCTTGCCGTAGCGCAGTACCCGATAGGTGTAGCCCGAGCCCGCATCCATGACCGTGGAGCGGGAGCAATAGTCCACTGTGCCCTTGGGCAGATAATTGTTGGTGGGGCGGGAGCGATCGTCGATGATGTTGCCGTCGAAGGTCTCGATCTGATAGGAGGAAACCTCGGCGATCAGCCCGGTGCCCACGTTGATATAGTTTTCGCTGCCGTCTCCGTTGCTGTCGAAGGGGGGGAGGCCGGGATCATCCATACTGCCGGCCCGCACGGTAATGCTGCCGCCGGTCATGGTCTCGGTCTGGCCGTTGTAGTGGGCCGTAAAGGAGACCCTGCCCATTTGGGTATCCCGGCGAAGGTCGGCGGGCATGGAGAAGGTGCCCAGATAGGTGACGAAATCGGCCGATCCCGCCGCCGTTTCCTCCGGATTATCGCTGAGCTGGGGCTCCAGGGTAATAGAAGCGTCTCCCAGCCGGGCGGTCACCGTGCTGCCCAGTCGGGCCACGGCCTTAACCATGATCACCGAGCCGCCGTCTAGGGTTAGGTCGCCGGCAGGGGCGATTTCCCTCAGCAGCACCTGCTTATAGGTGATGGTATAGGTGAGGCTTTGTCCCTTGTGCTGGAAGGTAAAGCGATTGACCCCAATATTTAAGTCCATTTGCAGGGAAAAATAACCGGCCTCGGTGCGCTGGATCTCCTGCCCGTTTAAGGTGATGGGATAGAGCGGGTCAGAAGCGCCCACGAAGCCGATACTGGATTCATGGGTGGTGAGGGTCTGCTTGGCCGGGCTGGAAATGGTCAGATCCACCGGCTGGTAGCCCTCGGGCAGTTGGCCGGTAAGATACTTTTTCAGCGCCTCGGCCCCGCCGCCGCCGTCCCCGGTCAGCGCGGATATGGTGTAGAAGGAGGAGCCGGCGGCGGGCATGTCCTTGAGGCAGAGCACCTGCCGCAAAATCTCATCGGGGTTTTCATAGCCCGCCGCGCCCGCGGGCACCTGGTCGGCGGCGTGGAGAAAGCAGAGGCCAAAGCTGCCGGAAGCCTTACTGTTCCACCAATCGGCTACCGTCTGGAAGGGCGCCTGCCCATCCTTGGTGGAGGTGGCCCTGACCATAATCCAGTCAAAGTATCCCTTCTGCATCCAACCCAGGGTATCCGCTCCGGCCGCATAGGAACCGGATAATTCCGCCCCCAGCTCTATGCCGCCCTCGCCGGCGGAGGAAACCGCCCAGATAGGATCGGCCAGCAGGCCGATATACAGGTTGCCGTTAGCCTCCCGCAGGACGCCGGTCAAACGCTGCATGGCCGCCGACAGCCGGTCCCGACGATAGTTCTCAAACCCCATGCCGCCGCCCTCACGCATATAGTCGGCATAGGCGGCCTGTCCCTCCTCATAGGCGCAGCCCTCCAGCAGGATGCCGTCCAGCTCCTTGATGGCCGGCAGGGCGGCCAGCCTGTCCGCCGCCCTTTGGACCGCGTCGGGCCGGGATAGGTCAAGCCGACCCCCGTCGTCCGCGCCGGCGTCGGCCACGGCGTAAAAGGCCATACCCTTTTCGTGGGCCCAGGACATGGCCCGTTCCATAAAGCTTCCCCCTTCAGGTGCGGCGGCGGACGTCCGCTGGCTGACCGGAAAAAGGATGGTGTTGCAGCCGTAGTCCTTGCAGGCGTCAATGGCGCTGTCCAGGGCGGCTGCGGCCTGAACGCCGTCCTGTCCGTCGGTGAGGAAATCCACGCCTACCGTCACCCAGCCGCCGATGATCCGGTCGGATCGGGTGACGGTAGGCACTGTGCCGGAGGAGGTGGACTGCAGGACCGACTGCCCGTCCGCAGGTCCGCCGACGGCCGCGGAGGAGGAATTGTCGGCCGCGGGGCGAAAAAGGCCGGAAAGGGCCAGCGCGCCGGTTAGGATGGCCAGACCCGCCAGCACGCCCGCGCCAATCAGCAGGGTGCGCAGCCGGCTCTTGGCCTTGGGCCGTCCGGATGGCGCCGTTTGTCCCTCTTCGCGGTCTTCTGACGCTGGGCGTGTTTGGTGGAGATCTTCCTGTATTCCGTCCGGTTCGCCGGCATCGTCCTGTGTCCCCTTTGTTTGACCGGCGTCATGCTGTGTTCCGTCTATTTCGTCGGGAGATTTCGGCGTCCCGCCTATTGCGTTATGGCCCTTCGGCGCGTCGCCTGCCTCTGATGAAAGCCCGGTTCCCGCGCCGCTGGCCGCTTTGCCTGCCTGCACAGAGGAGGGCGGGGCCGGAGGAATGGTCTGCCGGTCACCGTCGGCCGTGGGGGCGCGGGGGACCGAAAGCGTATCCCCCGCCTCCTGCGGACGGATGTCTTCCTTCTCCGGCTGCGTGTCCTCGCCCTTTATTTTCACATCCTTGATTCGCATTGTGAACCTCCTAATCCTGTAGTAGCGTTTGCAGATTTTCCATTTGCGTCTGGTAAAGCGGATGGTCGCTGACCAGGGAGCTATAGGAATATAGAAGGAAGCCGTCGGCCTTTTCCTGCCGCAGCAGCGCAAGCTGCCTTTTTAGGATATCGTCCTTTTCCAGCCACTCGGCGCTGCCCGCGTCCTCCGTCCCGATCTTGTAAGCCGGCAGGCCCACATAGAGCCGCACGCCTGGGGCGCGGGGGAGGGACAGCCAGGTGTCCAACAGCCGATCGAACCGGAAATCCTCCTTGGGATATGCAAAGCCGAAGTAGAGTTGGGGCGCGATATAGTGTATGTAACCCGGCTGGCCCATCCACCGCGCAATATCGGCATACAGCTCGTTGTAGTTTTTATCGCTTCCATCGGTCGAAACATGGGCCGAGGGGCTGATGCCGAAGGGCACGCCCTTTTCCTCCGCCAGCCGGTAGACGGCCTGCATCAGGCTGTTGACGTTGGCCCGCCGCCAGTCGCCCAGGGGCAGGGCGCATTCCCCGGCCTGCGCCGTATATCGCCCGTATGCCGCGCTGTCAAAGCCCGGATCGGTGGTGGGATAGAAGTAATCGTCAAAGTGGATGCCGTCCACCGCATAGTTGTCCAGAATCTCCCGCACCCCGTCCAGGATCAGCTTCTGCACCGGCAGCACCCCGGGGTTGTAGTATATACCGTCCCCCCAGCAAACGGCCCAGTCGTCGTTGGATGCGTCCTCGTCGGTGAGCCAGACCCGCGCGGGGTTGCTTTCGCATAGGGTGAGGGGGTCGCCGCTTTTGTTGGATACCCGATAGGGGTTCAGCCAGGCGTGGAAGGCGAGCCTGCGCGCGTGGGCCTCCTCGATCATAATAGCCAGGGGGTCATAGCCCGGATCCTGTCCCTGTGTCCCGGCCGCGTATTCGCACCAGGGAAAGAAAGAGGAGGGATAGAAGGCGTCGGCATTGGCCCGGATATGGACCACCACCGTGTTTAGGCCCATTTCTTTGACCTTGTCAAACATCCCGCCGACCATATCCCGGAATTGGTCCCCGTTTTTCCCCCGGCCGTCCAGCTCGTAGTAAGAGATCCAGACCGCCCGAAACTCCCCGTCCTGCCGAACCCCGTCGCTGTCGGTGTTTGGCGATTCGGTGGCCGGCTGCGTTTCGGCCGAGGTCCCGGGGCGGGCAGTCAAAGACGTATCGTTTTCTCCAGGGGACGTATCGGCCTGCTGCGCGTGTGAGCCGGCGGCTGCGGCGCTTTCCGGAGCGGCGGATGCGCTTTCTGCCGCCGTGGAGGTCGAGGCCTGGCTGGACGCCTCGCTGACAGCGGCGTTTGCCGGGCCGGAGGCTACCATCCCGTCAGAGGAGACCGGGGCGGACGCGTTGCCGCCCAGGCATCCGGTGAGCAGGGTAAGAAACATAAGCATAAGACACAGCAGGGATATGAAACGCCCCATGAAGATCCTCCCGTTCCGTTCATAGTACACTTGCATTTATTTTACTTCTGTTTATCCCTTGGGTCAACGGAAAAATACGAATTTCGACCGGGGATGGACCGGTTAAAATTTTCCTTTGCATAGAGAAAAGGCGAGGGCGCATGTTCCGCCGCCCAAACGGAAAAATATTTGACAGAAAAGCCGGAAGGTTTTACACTAAAGATAGCAATCGTTACGGTATGAATATAAATACGCAGATAGGTGGGAGAGCAATATGCGCCTGCGCAGCGATAAAATTCTTTTGGACGCCCACACCCATACCCTGGCCAGCGGACACGCCTACGGCACCATTCGGGAAATGGCCGCCGCGGCCAGGGAGCAGGGGCTGGAGCTTTTGGGGATCAGCGAGCATGCAGCCGGTATTCCCGGCACATGCGACGAGCTCTATTTTATGAATTTGGAGGTGGTTCCCCGTCGCCTGGAGGGGGTGGACCTGCTTTTGGGCAGCGAGGTCAATATTCTTTCCGACGGGACCCTGTCCATGTCGGATACGCTTATGTCCACGCTGGACTACTGTATCGCCGGGGTGCATGCCTTCTGTTATACCGACGGCGGCCTGGAAGGGAATACCCAGAATATGCTCCGGGCCATGGAAAGTCCATATGTCTCCATTATCGCCCATCCGGACGACAGCACCTTCCCGGTAGACTACGGGCGGATCGTGCCCGCCGCAAAGGAGCTGGGGGTGCTTTTGGAGGTCAACAACAACTCCTTGCGCAAGGGCAACATCCGGCGGCCGGGCTGCGAGGACAA
>DXVY01000068.1 GCA_019417145.1 Clostridiales bacterium | reverse complement strand
GCCAGGGGATACGGTCTGGCCGGCGGATCCCGCTTCTCCCGCCGCCGGGCGAGGAGCCGGGACATCCTTCTGCTGTCCATATCTGCATTGGGCCTTTTGGGGGGCGTCGTCGCCCTCGTGCGGTCGACTGCCGCCATCACCTATTTCCCCTCGCTGGTCTGGCCGGCGCCCTCGGTCCGGATCCATATTTTGTATCTGCTGTGGCTGCTGTTTTTCTTTTGCCCCTGTATTTTGGAAGGGAGGGAGAGAATCCATTGGCGCATATTACAATCGAAGATCTGAGCTTTACCTATCCGGATATGCAGGCGCCTGCGCTGCGTCACCTTTCTCTCTCTCTGGAAAAGGGGACGTTTACCCTGCTTTGCGGTCCCTCCGGCTGCGGAAAAACCACGCTGCTGCGGCTTCTCAAGGCCAAGCTTTCCCCCGGCGGCCGCAAGGAAGGCAGGATATTTTGGAAGGACCGCCCTCTAGATACCCTTTCAGCCAGGGAACAGGCGGAAAAGATCGGCTTTGTCATGCAGAATCCGGAGACGCAGATTGTCACCGATAAGGTCTGGCACGAGCTGGCGTTTGGACTGGAAAATCTGGGGCTTCCGCCTTCGGCCATGAAGCGCAGGATCGGAGAAATGGCAAGCTTCTTTGGCATATCCGACTGGTTCCGCCGCGACACGGCCGACCTGTCCGGAGGGCAAAAGCAGCTGCTCAATCTTGCCGCGGTCATGGTCATGCGGCCGGAGCTGCTGCTGTTGGACGAGCCGACCTCCCAATTGGATCCCATTGCCGCGGCCGGCTTCCTTTCCATTGTTAAAAAAATCAACCGGGAGCTGGGCGTCACCGTCCTTATGACCGAACACAGGTTGGAAGATGTCTTTCCGGCAGTGGATCGGGTCGCGGTACTGGATGGCGGGCGGCTGTGCATGCATACCGATCCCGCCAGCGCGGCGGCCCGGATTCCCGATGCATGCCCCCTGCTTCTGCCCGGCCTTCCCAGCGCCGTACGTATATTCGCGGGTCTCAAGGGCGTGGAAAAGCCGCCCCTCGACACAGAGGAAGCGCGCGCTTTGCTGCGGCGAAAATTTGACAATCCGGTTTGTTGCCGCCCGCCGTCAAAGACGTCTGTGCCCGGTCGGCCGGCCGTTGAGCTGCGGGATGTGTGGTTCCGGTACCAAAAGGACGGCGCCGATATTCTGCGGGGACTGGAGCTGCAAATTAGAGAAGGCGAAATCTTTGCCCTTCTGGGGGACAACGGGGCGGGCAAGTCAACCCTCCTCTCCCTGTTGGCCGGCCTGCGGCGGCCCTATCGTGGAAGGATATGGGTGAAGGGAAAGGCGATAGAGAAGTACAAAGGGGCATCTCTGTACCGCCGGCTGCTGGCCAGCCTGCCGCAAAATCCCCAAACCGTTTTCGTACACACCACCCTTGGAGACGAATTTGCCGAAACAGGCCGTCTCATGGGCCTTTCCGGAGACGCCCTTGAAAGGGAGATAGACGGCCTTTGCAAAAGAATGGGACTGAAACCTCTGCGCAGCCGGCACCCCTATGACCTGAGCGGCGGCGAGCAACAAAAGGCCGCCCTTGTCAAGCTGCTGCTTTTGCAGCCCTCTATCCTTTTGCTGGACGAGCCCACCAAGGGGATCGATCCGGGCGGCAAGGAGGAACTGCGCCGTATTTTTAGGGGGCTACGGGCACAGGGAAAAACCCTCATTCTGGTTACCCACGATGTGGAGTTTGCAGCCGAAACGGCCGATCGCTGCGCGCTGCTTTTTGACGGCGAGGCCGTTGGACTGGATACGCCGGCCGCCTTTTTTTCCGAAAATTATTTTTATACCACTGCTGCCAGCCGCATCTCTCGGGGCGTATACGACCTTGCCGTGACCTGCGACGATGTGCGAAGGCTCAATGCAGAGAACGGAGGCGTCTATGCGTAGGTTGAGGGTTAAAAAGGCGGTGTCCTTTTGCATCATCCTGCTCTTTATTCCCGGCCTTATTCTGGCGGGCGCGCTGCTCTTTTCACAGGAGCAATACGCCGTATTTTCCCTGCTGGTGGCCTTTGCCGCCTGTATCCCCTTTTTTCTGGCCTTTGAACGAAAGCAGCCCAAGGCCAGAGAGAGCATTCTGATCGCCGTTATGGTGGCGTTGTCGGTCGCCGGACGGATCCTCTTCGCCGCCCTGCCCGGCTTTAAACCGGTGACCGCCCTGGTGGTCATAACCGCCCTGCATTTTGGGCCTGAGGCCGGCTTTCTCACCGGCGCGCTCTCGGCGCTGCTTTCCAATATTTATTTCGGACAGGGGCCCTGGACCCCTTTTCAGATGCTGGTTTGGGGACTGATCGGCTTTGTGGCGGGCCTGCTGGCAAGGCCGCTGAAAAAGCATCTTGTCCTGCTGTTGCTGTACGGCGTAGTGGCCGGCGCGGCATTTTCCCTGATAATGGATATATGGACGGTGCTTAGTTTTGGGGAAGGATGGAGATGGGACCGGTACGGTCTGGCCCTTCTATCCGCCCTGCCCTTTACCGCCGTCTATGCCGCCTCCAATGTAATCTTCCTTCTGCTGCCCGGCATCCCTCTCAACCATGTTTTAGAGCGGATCAAAAAGCGATACGGCCTGCGGGAGTATTACGCAAAGCAATAGACACGGGTACGCAAAGCGATAACCGGCGGATCCCACGGCGTGCTTCGGGCATCCCGGCCGGCGGAACGGTCGCCCTGATCGACCGAGGAGATAGGAAGCAGCCTTGCAAACGCCGTATCCCACAATCTGCATAGCCCCATATAAGAGCGGCCGCCCGGCTTATCCCTGCGCGGGGGAAGCGGGCGGCCGATTCGATTGCCCATAAATTGAGCGAGAAGATAGCAGAGGCGGAATAACATTGATCAAACATTGATCAGGTCTTGATTTTTATAAAAAAACCGGAAGCCATGTAAACAACGGCTTCCGGCGTATAGAGTCGGGCTTGTGCTGAAAAGGACAGCAGCCTAAGCGCGGGCATAAAATCAAACGCACCCCACAATAGTGAGGTGCGCGTCTTGGAAGCGGCAGCCTGCCGCTGGAGCGGACAACGGGAATCGAACCCGCAAGGCCAGCTTGGGAAGCTGGAATTTTACCATTAAACTATGTCCGCGCAATGGATACTTATTATTTATAATCTTTTTTGGACGATTTGTCAAGGGCATACCGGCAATTTTGTTTAAAAAAGGTCCCCAAAGGCGATGGGCGCCGGAAAGAATCCCCGGCGCCCGGCCTTTTTCATTTAGATGGAAATCTCGTGGGCGATTTTATACAGGTTAATATCAAATTCCTTATGTTCAGCCAAGGCTTCATAGATATCCTTGCTGACGATCTTGTCCTCTTTGAAGCAGACCACCTTGTTGCCAATGCCCTGACTGAGCAGTTCCACAGCCTGATGGCCCATCTGGCTGGCCATAACCCGGTCACGAACGGTAGGGCTGCCGCCCCGCTGGACATGGCCCAGCACGGTGGCGCGGGACTCAATGCCCGTTCTAGCCTCGATTTCCTTGGCCAGCTCCTGCACGCCGCCCACGCCTTCGGCCACCACCACAATAAAGTGCTTTTTGCCGGAAAGCTGGGTCTTGCGCATGCGGGCGATGATATCCTGATCGATATCAAAGGGAACCTCGGGCACCAGAATCGAGGTCGCGCCCACGGCAATGCCGGTTTGCAGGGCCAAATAACCGGCCCGGCGGCCCATGACCTCCACCACCGAACAACGCTCATGGGACTGGGTGGTGTCCCGCAGGCGATCCACCATCTCCATGGCGGTATTCATCGCGGTGTCAAAGCCCACGGTATAGTCGGTGGAAGATATATCGTTGTCGATGGTACCGGGGATACCCACGCAGGGAACGCCCCGCAGGCTCAGATCCCGAGCGCCGCGGTAGGAACCGTCGCCGCCGATAACAACAATGCCGTCGATGCCTTCCTGCTTACAGGTATCCACCGCCTTTTGCATGCCCTCTTCGGTCTTGAATTCAGGGCTGCGGGCGGTATACAGGATCGTTCCGCCCCGATGGATGATATCGGAAACCGAACGCAGGTTCATTTCAAAAATATCATTATCGATCAGGCCGTTATAGCCTCGGCGGATTCCCACCACGCGGATGCCTTTGAATATAGCCGTGCGCACGACGGCGCGGACGGCCGCATTCATGCCCGGCGCGTCACCGCCGCTGGTCAGCACGCCAATCGTTTTTACATTCATAACTGATTCCTCCATCTTCCTGATAACGGCCCTTGCGACAAAAATCCAGACCGCTTCGCTCTATGATAGGATGGCATACCCTGCCGTGAACATAAATTTCACCAATACTATGATACCGTAATTCCGCAAGCTGTCAAGTGCTTTCCATCGCGCATGGAAAGGAATCGGCTAATCCACCAATTTCACGTTGTCAGCTCCCAGAACTTTGCGCAGTTGTGACAGCATAGGCGGATTCAGATCTACCCATGCGGACGACGGACTGCACAGCCGTTTGCCGGTATCCAGACAGTAAAGGTAGACCGGGGTCGCGCCGTCAAAAATATCCATAATTTGGCGGGCCTTCTTATACGCCCCGTCCTCCAAGGAAGGAATACGCAGATACAGCCCCGGCCGAACCTTTTTGTGGGGCGCTGCCGCAGAGGATATGGGCGTTTGGCCCCTCTGGGACGCCGGCCCAGTCTCCCCCGCATCCTTCGGTCCCGCCGGCGGCTTATCCTCCCGGAAGGGTTCGGCCGCCTCACAGATCAGCTCGGTATCCCGATCCTCCCGTAGGGCCACGCGGCAGCTCATACGCACCACCGCCCCCTCCCGCAGCATCCCCGCGGAGGCCGAGAGGATCTTCGGAAACACGAGAACACCCACGGATCCGTACATATCCTCGGCCGTGAGGAAGGCCATTGTCTGCTCGGACCTGGTGGTTTTCAGCCGCATGCCCGACACCATAGCCACAATGGTCACGCGTTGATTATCCTTATACCGGCTGTCCTCAGCGATAATGTCGCTGATACGCACGGCCCCGCTTCTTTCCGCCGCAGCCGCATAGGCCTGCATGGGATGGCCGGACAGATACAGCCCCGTAGTCTCCTTCTCCCCGGCCAGCAGTTCCCTTTTGGGAAGCTCCTCCACGGCGGGCAGAGTAAAGGGATCGGCCGCTCCCCCCTGCTCCTCGATCAGGCCGAAAAGCCCCATCTGTCCCTCTACGTTGCGCCTGCGTTCGGAATCCAGGGCGGCCAGCACGGCCTCCACCGACTCCAGCATCTGGTGACGATTTGCCCCCAGGTCATCCAGCGCGCCGCACTTTATAAGGCTTTCCAAGGCCCGTCGGTTCAAATCCCGGCCATACAGCCGGCTGCAAAAGTCATAAAAAGAGGTATAGGGGCCGCTTTCGCGCTCTCTGATCAGCTGTTCGATCAGGCCCCGTCCCAGGTTCTTGACGGCCATCAGACCGAACCGGATATCCTCTCCCGCCACGGCAAAGCCGGGCAGGCTCACATTCACATGGGGCGGGAGCACATGGATGCCCATCCGCACGCACTCGGCGATATAGGCCGACACCTTTCCCGACGCGTCCAAAACGCTTGTCAGCAGGGCGGCCATGTACTCCTTGCCGTAGTGACATTTGAGATAGGCCGTTTGATAGGCCACAAAGGCATAGGCGGCGGCATGGGCCTTATTGAAGGCGTAGGAACTGAAGGCCGACATCTGATCGAAAATAGACTCGGCAACCGCCGCCGGCACCCCCCGGTTCACACAGCCCTCGCACTCTACCCTTCCATCCGCAGCGGTCTCTCCGTAAATAAAGGCCTTCCGCTCCTTTTCCATAACCGCGTGCTTTTTCTTGGCCATGGCCCGGCGGACAATATCCGCCCGTCCCAGGGAATAGCCGGCCAAGGAACGGAAAATCTGCATGACCTGCTCCTGGTAAACGATACAGCCATAGGTCACATCCAATATAGGTTTCAAAAGGGGCGTCGCATACCGCACATCCTCCGGATGGTGGCGGTTATGGATATATTTGGGAATGGATTCCATGGGACCGGGGCGATAGAGGGAAATGATGGCGATGAGATCCTCTATGGATTCCGGCCGGAAGGCGTGCAGCACCCCCCGCATGCCGGCCGATTCAAACTGGAAGACCCCCTCGGTCAGCCCGTCGGACATCATGGCAAGGGTATCCGGGTCGTCCAGAGGAATTTGATCCACGGAAAAATTCGGCTGCTGCTCCCGTATCATTTTTTCCGCGTCGGCCAGAATGGTCAGGTTGCGAAGGCCTAAGAAATCCATCTTCAACAGGCCCAGCTCCTCGAGAGCGGTCATGGTAAACTGGGTGACCACGGCGTCGTCGTTTTTGGCCAGGGGCACGTATTCCTCCACCGGTCGGTCGGTGATGACCACGCCGGCGGCGTGGGTGGAAGCGTGTCGGGGCATGCCCTCCACCTTCCGCGCCATATCGATAAGTTCCTTGATCTGGGGATCGGCGGCATATTTTTCTCTGAGCTCGGGCGAAGCGGCCATGGCTTTATCAATGGTGATCCCCAGTTCAAAGGGAATCAGCTTGGCCGTCTGGTCGCATACGGCATAGGGAATATCCAGCGCGCGCCCCACGTCCCGCACGGCGGCGCGGGCCGCCATAGTGCCGAAGGTGATGATCTGGGCCACATGGTCGGAACCATATTTTTGTATGACGTAATCGATAACCTCTTGCCGGCGGACATAGCAGAAATCAATATCAAAATCGGGCATACTGACCCGCTCCGGGTTTAGAAACCGTTCAAAAAGCAGATTGTATTTTATGGGATCGATGCCGGTGATACCCACGCAGTAGGCCGCCAGGCTGGCCGCGCCCGATCCCCTTCCCGGTCCTACCGGAATGCCCTTGCTCTTGGCGTAATTGACAAAATCCTGGACGATGAGATAATAGTCCGTATAGCCCATGGAGCCGATGACCTGTAGCTCGTACTCCAGCCGGTCCACCAGGGACTTGTCCGGTTGCGGGCCGTAGATGCGATGCAGCCCCTTATAACACAGCTCCCTAAAATATTCCCCATGGTCCCGCTGGCCAATATCGTAAACCGGCAGCTTTATTTGCCCGAACGCAAACTCCACATTGCAGCGTTCGGCAATTTCCACCGTATTGGCAATCGCCGCCTCCTGGTCGGGGAAAAGGGAGGCCATCTCCTCGGCCGATTTCATATAGAACTGGTCGGTGCCAAAGGCCAGGGGATTATCCTCATCGATGGTGTGGCCGGTCTGGATGCAGATGAGCACCTTCTGCATACGGCTGTCCTCAGGCGTGATATAGTGGGCGTCGTTGGTAGCCACCAGGGGAATACCGGTTTCCCGGGACAGCTTAATCATGGAGGGATTTATCTCCAGCTGTTCACGCAAGCCGTGGTTTTGCAGCTCCAAAAAATAGTTTCCCCGGCCAAACAGCCCGTCATACCATAAAGCGGTTTCCCGGGCGGCCGCATAGTCGCCTCGCAAAAGAGCCTTGGGAACCTCGCCGGCCAGACAGGCGGACAGGGCGATGAGCCCTTCGTGATGGGCCTCCAGCAGTTCCCGGTCAATCCGAGGCTTCCCATAAAATCCCTCGGTAAAGCTTTTAGAGACTATATGGGTGAGGTTCCGATAACCTGTCCCGTTTTCACAGAGCAGCACCAGGTGGCTATATTCGCTGTCCAGCTCGTGGACCTTATCAAAGCGGGTGCGGGGCGCCACATAAACCTCGCAGCCGATAATCGGCTTGATGCCCTGCTTTTGGGCCTCTTTGTAAAATTCCACCGCGCCGTACATGACCCCGTGGTCGGTGATGGCCACGGCCCGCTGTCCCAGCTCCTTTGCGCGTTGAAAAAGCCGGCCGATACGGCAGGCGCCGTCCAGCAGGCTATATTCCGTATGCAGATGCAGGTGTACAAAATCCATGGGGGTCTCCCTTTCTGCAGCGTCAAAAGGCTTGGGCCTGTCCGCCGGAAGCAGCCCGAAACGGCTATTGC
>DXVY01000067.1:7235-8115 GCA_019417145.1 Clostridiales bacterium | reverse complement strand
GCATAGAGGTGACCAGGCAGTTATCCGCCCCCATACGCTCCAGATTAGAGGATAGGACACGGGCCCGGGACTCCACAAAATCATTGGCCACCAAAATTCCTTCTCCCCGTAAGGCGGCCGCAATTTGACTGGACTTTCCCCCTGGGGCGGCGCAGAGATCCAGCACCCGCTCTCCCGGCTGGGGGGCAAGGGCTCCCACAGCCGCCATTGCCGATGGCTCCTGCATATAAAAGGCGCCGGCTACATGCAGGGGATGATTGCCCAGCCCGCGTATATCTGCGGGAATGTAAAAGCCGGTTCCGCAAAAGGGTACAGGCCGCAGCTCCAGAAATCCGCCCAGCAGGCGGACCAGCTCATCGGCCTCTGTTTTGAGCGTATTGACCCGGATCCCCCGGTAGGGCGGCTGTTCCAAGGTCTCGACGAAAGCGTCATACTCATCCGGGAAAAATTCCCGAAAACGAGCGAAAAACCTTTCCGGCAGCGCCATACATCCGTCCTCCCTTATGTATAATCCGGCCTATGCTACCCATACTATTTTTGAAAGCGGGGTGAGAAAAATGGCCAATAAACAGAACGCTAAAAATCAGCAGAACAACCAACCGAACAACCAGCAGAACTGTCCCCGGAACAACCAGGAGCAGTGTCCCCAGAATAAAAAGCAGAACCAGGCTGACAACCGTTCCAACCAGAACAGCGGCCGATAAGCACCGCCGTTCCCATAGACCCGCCTGCTGATGGCCATTCAAAAACAGCCGCCGGCAGGCGGATTTTTACATAGGAGATGCAAAAGGCCGTTAGGGGTGTCGCCCGGCATGCGGAAAGAAAATCCGGGGAACGATTACTGCTCGTCCGGGCGCTTAAAGCCCTGGCCGATAACCTC
>DXVY01000067.1:0-7225 GCA_019417145.1 Clostridiales bacterium | reverse complement strand
AACCTCCCCCGCCTCCGTGACCACCAAAAACGCCTTATCGTCGACCAGACGCACCGCCCGCCGCACCGCGGCCACCTCGTTGTGCCGCACAGCACACATGAGCATCACCCGCTGGGCTTTGGTATAAGCGCCCACGGCATGCATCATAGTGACGCCCCGGCCCACATGTCGAAAAATTTCATCTGCAATTTCCTTGGCGCGATCGGTAACGATGAAAATCAGCTTGCCCCTGTCAGCGCCGTACAGCAGGCTGTCGATGACCCTTGAAGAAGCAAAAATGGCAATGACCGAGTACAGGGCGGTCTCCAGATCCCAGTATACCAAGGCGGCAGTCAGGAGGATCAGGGTGTCCATAATCAGTATGACCCTGCCCATGGAAAGGTGCGGCCACTTGCCGTTGATGAGTTTGGCGGCAATATCGGTGCCGCCGGTGGTAGAACCCCGCAGCATAACCAAGGCCAGTCCGGCCCCCATGAGCACGCCGCCGAACAGAGCCGCCAGGATGCGGTCACCCGTATAGTGAGGCATGACCTGCCCAAACACATCCAGGAAAATGGACATAAGAAGGGTGCAGACGGCCGACTTTCCTATGAATCGCCAGCCCAATTTGACAAACCCCACAATAAACAGGGGAATATTTATAACCAGCACCATAAGGCCAATGGGAATGGGGACCAGAGAGTGAATGATCATGGCGATACCCGTGACCCCACCGGAGGATATATGGTTGGGATTGATAAAGATCACCACGCCCGCGGCATACAAGGCGCTGCCAAAGATAAAAGCCAGGATATCCAAAAAAACATGCCAGCTTTTTTTGCTGGAGAGATTTTCGTTTGCGTGCATGACCGTTCCCTCCTGTTTTACGCACAGCCTTTCACCCTCAGCCCTATGGCCGTCAGTCAGATTCCACCGGTCTTTATATAGTGCGTCACGCGCTGGTTTATGCCTGCGCTTTTTGGCGCTTTTGAGACGCGGGGGACGTCCTGACCGCCTGATCCACATCCAGAAGGATCCAGATTTTTTGGAATAGCTCTCTTAGGCGCATGTCCCGGCCGGCCAGATACAAGAATCCAAACAGGGCCTCCAAACCGGTGGCGGCGTGGTATTCCTGATTGGTGGCATTTTTAGGCAGATTGCCGGTGTGGGCGTTACGTCCCCGTTTATAAACCCCCTGCTCCTCCTCTGTCAAAAGGGGAAAGAGGGCTTGGGCGGCCCTGGCCTGCGCGCCAGCCTTGACCAGCAGCACAGAGGCGGGATGCAATCGGCCGGCTGCGAGATCCAGTTCCGCCAGCCGCTCCCGCACCAAAAGCCCGTAAACCGCGTCACCCACAAATGCAAGGGTCAGAGGACTGAGCAGCTTAGGGTTTCCAAAGTCTTTTTTTGCAATCATAGTGTACCCCGGTTTCTGTTTATGTAGTCGCCGGTTTCCGGCGAAAAGGCGCAGGCGCCCGGCCTTTTTTAATCAGGAAATATAGTCGAATTCAAAACCATAAATACGCACGGTATCCCCATCGGACGCGCCGGCCTCCTCTAGCGCCCGAATGACGCCGTTCTGTTGCAGGACACGTTCAAAATACTGCAACGCCTCATAGTCCTCGGGGTTGACGCTCTCCATGATCTTCAGCAGCCAGGGCGCGTCCTCTACCACATAAGCGTCGTTCTCCCGACGGACCTTAAAGGAACGGGCGTCGGCCGACGATAGATCCTCCTCCGGCAGCTCCTCGGCCTCGTACCTCCTGACCGGCGGAAGGGTCTGCAAAACCGACGCGGTATGATTGATAAGAGCGGCCGTGCCCTCGGCGATGGCGGCCATGATGGGGAAGAAGGCGATGCCTTTTTCCTCAAAAAATTTTTTAACCCGCGCCAGCTGTTCCTCGTTGGCCAGATCGCATTTATTTCCGGCTACGATCTGCATGCGCTGGCCCAGCTCGGGGTTGAAACGGACCAGCTCCCTGTTGATGGTCTCAAAATCCTCTATAGGGTCCCGGCCCTCGCTGCCCGACACGTCGATCACATGCAACAGCAGGCGGCAGCGATCTATATGGCGAAGAAAATCGTGTCCCAGACCGACCCCCTCGCCGGCGCCTTCGATCAGGCCCGGAATATCGGCCATGACGAAGGAGGAGCCTTCCCCCATGCGCACCACGCCAAGGACAGGGGTCAGGGTGGTGAAAGGATAGTTTGCAATCTTGGGTTTGGCCTCGCTGACCACCGAGATCAGGGTGGACTTGCCCACATTTGGAAACCCAATCAGCCCCACGTCAGCCAACAGTTTAAGCTCCAGCACCACCTCCAGGGCCTGGCCGGGCGTGCCGCTTTTGGCAAACCGGGGAACCTGGCGGGTCGAGGTGGCGAAATGCTGGTTGCCCCAGCCTCCCCGTCCGCCCTTGGCGATGACCACCGGCTGGTTATCGGAGATATCGGCCAGGATTCTTCCGGACGCCGCATCCTTTACCAGCGTGCCCCGGGGTACGGATATGATAAGGTCCCCCGCGCTTTTGCCCGACCGGCGGGAGGCGGCCCCGTTCTGGCCGTTATCTGCCGCGTATTTGCGCTTGTACCGGAAATCGGCCAGGGTGGACAGATTGTCGTCCGCAGCGAAAAGTATATCGCCACCGCGTCCGCCGTCGCCCCCGTCCGGCCCACCGGCCGCTACGTACTTCTCCCGGTGGAAGGAGACGGCGCCGTTGCCGCCGTCTCCCGCCTTCAGGCTGATTTTTGCAATATCTACAAACATTTGCAGCTCCTTACTCCGGCCAAGGCCGGTGGCGTATTGTTTTTGGTTTCCCCTGAAGGCCGGGGGTTATGCCCTCCCATGACAATACAGCAAAAAATCCCGGGGCGACCCCGGGATTTCTCTGTTTGCTTTACTGTTCCACAGCGTAAACGCTGATCTTCTTACGATCCTTGCCCATCCGTTCAAACTTGACCGTGCCGTCGATGAGCGCGAACAGGGTGTCGTCGGAGCCGCGGCCCACATTCTCACCGGGATGGAAGTGGGTGCCGCGCTGCCGGACCAGGATATTGCCGGCCAGCACAAACTGCCCGTCGGCGCGCTTGGGTCCAAGCCGCTTGGATTCGCTGTCTCGGCCGTTTTTAGTAGAACCTACGCCCTTTTTATGAGCGAAAAGCTGAAGATTAACCTTTAACATTTATCGCACCTCCGTGTGTACTTCGATTTGTTGTTTATACTGTGCGGCTAGCTGCCGCATATGCAGGAGAAAGCCCTGCAATATCATCTGGCAGGGCAAGGGGTCAGACGTAATTACACATTTCATGTATCCGTCCTCCACCTGTATCTGCGCCTCAGCCCCCACGATCTCGGTCAGGGTATTGGTCGCCATATAGGCTGCCGACGACACCGCCGTGCAGACCATCCGTCCCGTCTCGTCGCTACTGTGGGCCGTGCAGTGTCCCTCCACCAGAAAACCGGTGAGCAGATTTTCCCGACTGTAAAAGACCGCGCGGGTCATTTTTATTCGGCCTTCTCAGCAGACTCTTCGGCGGCCGGCTGATCACCCGCGTAGGTCTCGTCGCCGATGGCGTTGATCTGCACCTTGGTATAGGGCTGGCGATGGCCCATCTTGCGGGCGCTGCTCTTTTTGGGCTTGTAGGTGAAAACGGTGATCTTCTTGGACTTGCCGTTTTTCAGAACCACGCCGGTTACCTTCACGTCCACATAGGGCTTGCCTACGGTCAGGCCCTTGTCATCGCTGACGGCCAGCACCTTGTCAAAGGTTACGGTTTCGTTTTCGGCTGCGTTCAGCTTTTCGATGTAAAGAATGTCGCCATTCTGCACCCGGTACTGCTTGCCGCCGGTCTGGATGATTGCATACATAAAATTAGCTCCTTTATTACGGGCTCGCTACGCGCAGGCGGGGCAAGGCCCACTTTTCCTCATAAGCCTACCATAAGCGGCTTATGCATTTTACCACCAAAAAAGCCCCTTGTCAAGCGGTGCAGCGCTGATTTTCATACTTTTTACCATTCTCATGAAAGGCGTCCGGTCCACGCAACCCGGCCGCTTCCGGGAGGCGGACAGCCATAGGCGCGGCTCCAATTGTTTTAACAATACATTTGCCAGTTTTTCAAACGCAATGCCATATTAATAGCGGCGGCGGCAGGCTGCTTTAGCGTCACGAGAGGATATTTTTATTTACTAAATTTTGACTATAGGTTAACTAAAGTATGCTTTGCCCGGCGCGATGCCCATGCTAAAATGCCTACGGAAATTTGAACGGGAGAATGAGTATGAAAAAGACGCTGTTGGGCATGGCGCTTGCCCTGCTTCTCTTATGGATGCCGACGGCCGTACAGGCGGACGGCGACCCCTTTGCATGCGATACCACCATACCCATGGCCGCCGGACAGCAGGAGGCTGCCCTCACCCTTTGGGTGGAGAACGACGGACCTTATGCGGGCGCGGAATTTGGCCTGCAATGCGGACAGGGCGTGACCATAGAAAAGGTGACGTATGATCAGGCCGGCCTGTCGGCTGCGGGGCCTACCGAGGCCAGAGGGCTTACCTGGTTTAGCTTTTTTGCCGGCGACAACCGCTTTGAGGGCCGCGTGACCGCCACGGTCACCCTGCGCTACACCGGCGAGGAAAACACCAATATTATGGTGCAGTACGTCAGCCTTTATAAAAAGGACGGCGTGCGGATTGATGAAGAACTTCTCACCCCAAAGACCAATATCCTGATCAGCCGGGACGGGGATCCCACCCCCGTGCCCCCCGTATCCCTGCCGGACGACGCAAAACCCCAGCCGGATCCCGGTTCCAGCGATTTATCCGGCCCGTCCGCCAATACCGGAGGCTCCGGCCAGGGAAACGGCCCCTCCTCCCCGGCCGGGGCAGCATCCGGAGCCGTCAGTGGAACGGCGGCCGAAACTTCCCATACAACGAATACCACCGCGTCGGCCCATTCGGAGTCGTCCGTCCCTATCGGCGGCCAGAATGCCTCCCAAGCTTCCACCGATAATTCTTCTTCCTCTGTATCCATGACGGCAGATACCACATCGGAGCAGAAGGTGCAATCCATCAACTGGATTCTGGCAATTTACCTAGGCGCCAGCGTCCTACTGAACCTTCTTCTCGGGTGTTTTATCATAAAACAGAAGCTATACCGAAAAACAAAGAAAGAGGGATCCGTGCATGAAGCTTAAGAAAACCGTATGTATGACGCTGGCCGCTCTGGCGGTTCTGAGCAGCGTTAGCGTCTACGCCGCCGACCAGACGGTGCAGCGGCAGACGCCTCAGCCCATCGTGGCCGCGCCCCTGGCAGACGCCACCGACAAAACGCCCCGGCAGCTCAACGTCCATTTCGGGGATGACGCCTCTACCTCGGTCAACGTGACCTACACCACCCTGGCCGCCTGCAATACGGTCATGACGGTGAAGGAACAGGGAACGGAAGACATTATGAGCTTTGGCGGCACCTCCGACGCCGGCCAGGCCAACAAGGTATTCCACAAGATTGCCGTCACCGGTTTAAAGCCGGGCACCACCTATGAATATACGGTGGGAGAGGGCGCCGACATCTACAGCGGAAAATTCAAAACCGCGCCGGAAAAGGGCAGCACCGACAGCTTTAAGTTTGCTTATCTGGCAGACACCCAGGTTTCCAACGCCACCAACGCCAAGGCCTTGGGCGCCACTCTGCATGAGGTCAACCAAATCGAGGGCCTGGATTTTGTCTACCTGGCCGGCGACGTAACCGACAACGCCACCAATGAGAGCCAGTGGGAGCAGCTTTTTTACAATGAAGGCGCCTATCCCAACGGCGGCCAGGACATGTTTGCCAACAACACCATCGCGGTCATCCAGGGTAACCATGACAACAATGTGATGAACCGCCATATCAATGCCCCCGCCAAAGCCGGCAACATCGTGTATTCCTTCGACTACGGCCCGGCCAAGTTCATCATGCTCAATCTGGAAACCGCCCGCAGCGACGCGGACGCCCGCGCCCAGCAAGAGGCCTATCTGCGGGAGGCGGTGGCCGACGCCAAGGCCAACGGTCAGTGGACCATCGTGGGCTTCCATAAGTCTCTCTACACCGGCGCCTCCCATGTAACCGACTCGGATGTCATCGCCGCCCGCTCCTATTGGTGCCCCAAGTTTGCCGAGCTGGATGTGGATATGGTCCTGCAGGGACACGACCACGTATATTCCCGTGGCTTTGTGACCGCCGAGGGTGAGAAGGCCGACCGCGTGGTCAACGCCCAGGGAGAAACCCAGATGCCCGACAACGCGCCCCTCTACATGGTAGGCGGCCACGCCGGCGGCCTCAAGTGGTACTCCAAGAAAAACTATACCGTGACCCCCGGCGATCCCCTGACCGCCAATTACAGCTTCCTGGACGTTAACTCCACCGACGGCAAGGACGGCCGGCCCGGCAGCGATGTGCTCAAGGAGCAGGTCATTGTGGAGATGGAGGTATCCCAGGACAAGTTCACCCTGCGCACCTACATGTTTAAGTACGACACCACCACCGACACTATTACCACGCCCAAGTACCTCTACGATACCCTGACCGTAACCCGCGACGTATCCTACGCCTCCATCGACGGCACCGAGCAGGCCATCCTGGAGGAGGGCGATACCGTCACCTACGACGTGGTGATGGAGAACGTAAAGGATACCAATGCCTACCAGGCTGAGGTAAGCTATGACGCTGACAAGCTGGAGCTTGTGTCGGCCGAGAGCAAGATGGACGACACCCTGTACGTCGAGACTTCCGCCGATGAGCCCGGCAAGGCCGGCATCGTCATCGGCACCAGCCAGCCGGCCACCATCGCCGACAGCTTTACCGTAGCCACCTTTACCTTCCGGGTCAAGGAAACCGCCCAGCCCGGCGACACCGAAATCACCCTGACCAAGGCGGCCAGCGCCCAGGCTGTGATTGAGGACGGGCAGGTGACCGATACCTTCGACGTGACGCCCAATATCGGGGAGGACACCGTAATCACCAACATCTATTCCTACGAGAAAGCCTCCGATATCAACGGGGACGGCAAGGTCACCCTGGCCGATCTGTCCATGGCCCTGGCCTACTACCAGTCCACCGAGGCCAAAAACTGCGACATCAATCTGGACGGCGTAGTGGACACCAAGGACTACATTCTGATCACCTCCTATATGGCCGCCTAAAATTTCCAGTCCTCAAGCCTTTCTTATCATCAAAAGACCGGACGGACCGCCATCCGCCCGGTCTTCCCC